>SHXF01000021.1 GCA_009693435.1 Betaproteobacteria bacterium
GTCGTCATGACTCAAAAGTCGGCGGATAATCTCTATCGAGCCCTGCTTGGACAGGGTGCGTTTGATCTGATTCTGGCTTTCCACCGCACCACGATAAACGCGGCGCGCAAAAATGTCCAGCGGTATTTATGGGCAACGGGCAGGCCTAGTGTGCGGCGCGAGCTGCCTTGCGCCGCGCGCTGCGGGCTGACCGGCCTACTTCTTGCCCGGTGGCGGTGTTTTTCCCTGTGCAGGAATGAAACGGGCGCCGCCAGGCGCGACCGGCGCCTTGTCCTTCTTCGGCTTCTTGGTTTCGCGATTGCTGCGTTGCGTACCTTTGGGCATTTTAATTCTCCTTGAAAGTCACATAGTGGCACATCCGGCCACCTGATTTGCAGCGGCGCGTTTTGCAGCGGTGTCGCCGCTTCTCGCGCAGCCCCCCGTTCACGCGGCGTGCTTGCCGATCGTTTCCGGACCCGTTTGCGCATCGAATGAAGTCGCGCGCATGCAGTCAAGAGGCCATGGAAATGGTAGTGTCGGCGGCATTTTCATACTTGAAATTCTTACGGGAGCGGTGATGGCGGGAGCATTCAAATGGATGTAGGCGTTTTCGACCACCTGGATCGCGGCAACCTGCCGCTGGCTGAATATTATGAAACGCGCCTGAAACTGATAGAGGCATACGACCGCGCCGGCTTGTACGCCTACTACGTGGCGGAACATCATTCGACGCCGCTCGGCCTCGCGCCCTCGCCGAGCGTGTTTCTTTCGGCGATTGCGCAGCGCACCCGGCGGCTGCGTTTCGGCACCATGGTGTACGTGCTGCCGCTGCACCACCCGTTGCGCATGATCGAAGAGATCTGCATGCTCGACCAGATGAGCGGCGGGCGGCTGGAACTGGGCTTCGGGCGCGGCTCGGTGGCGATGGAACTGGGCTACTACAACGTCGATCCGGCCAGGGCGCAGCAGCTGCACGCCGATGCGCTGGAGGTGATTCTGGGCGGACTGGGCGCGAAGACGCTGAACATCGAGAACGGCTCGCACAAGTACCTCGACGTGCCGATGGAACTCGAACCTTTTCAGAAACCGCACCCGCCCATCTGGTACGGCGTGCATTCGCCAGAGAGTGCGGAGCGCGCGGCGCGCGCCGGATTCAGCATCGTCTGCAACGAACCCAGCACGGCTTCGCGCAGCTACATCGAGCGTTATCGCGCGGTCTGGCAGGCGCTGCACGGCGATTGCGCGACGTTGCCACGCATTGGCGTTACCCAGACTGTCGTCGTCGCCGATTCGGACGAGGAGGCATTGGCCATTGCGCGCCGCGGCTACCTCGTCTGGCTGAGGAGTTTCCATTTCCTGTGGAAACGGCACGACAAGGTGGCGCCCATCAGCGGCGGGGAGACGAACTTCGATCTGCTGGCGGCCAAAGGCAAAGGTGTGGCCGGGTCCCCGAAAACCGTCGTGGCGTTCCTGCGCAAGCGCCTCGCCGAATCCGGGGCCAACTATCCCATCGTGCGTTTCGGTTTCGGCGATCTGAGCCTGGCGGAATCGACGCATTCGGTGGAATTATTCGCGCGCGAAGTCATGCCGGCGCTGGCGGATATCGGGTACCGCGCAAGCGCCGCTGGCGCGGCCGCTTGAAGGCGGCGGCGCGCCTTCGCGCTGGAGTCTGCGACTGAACGCTGGCGCCTGCGCTTTCGCGCTGGAGTCTGCGCCTTCGCGCTGGAGTCTGCGCCTTCGCGCCAAACCGTCGATCGCAGCGCTGCGCTCAGCGGCCCGGCTTCAGCTTGTAGGAGACGATGGCAAAGATCAGCGCCAGCGCCGCGCCCAGCGATACCGTGAACACCATCGGTATCGGCGTGCCGTCGGCGAGCTGGCTGTAGAGTTGCGAGAAGGCCGCGCCCAGCAGCAGCGGCGCGCAGGCGCCGATGCCGGCGGCCGTGCCGGACAGGCTGGGTACGACGCGCATCGCACCCACCTGGGTGCTGGCAATGCCGATGCCCTGGCCGAACGTCATCATCCCGCCCGGTATGAAAATGATCGCGGGGAAAAGGTACCCGGACAGTATTACCACCGCCTGCAACGCCGCAGCAAGGGCATTGATGAGCGCGCCGACCAGCACCATATTCTCGATGGGAAAGCGGTGGCTGATCTTGCTCGATATCAGGTTGCCGAGCAGGTAACCGATGGGATACAGCATGAAATACAGGCCGAACTCGGTGGCTGAGCGCTCGAGCGGGCCTTTCATCAGGTAACTGGCCGCCGTGGCGCTCGCCATGAAGGCACCGGACCCAAAGCCCGATTGCAGCACGAAGGCATTGAAGCGCGCTTTCGAAAACAGCGTGACATAGTTGCGCACGAACCCCGCACTTGCCTGCTGCCTTTCCTCTTTCAGCTGCGTTTCGTAGAGCACCACCCAGGCCATGGCGAAAACGCCGCCGCCGAATGCGGTGGCAAGCCAGAACACCGAACGCCAGCCGGCGAGGTCCACCAGAATGCCGCCCACGAGCGGCGCGACCATGGGTCCGAGCGTGTAGGCCATGGTGAGGTAGGCGAAGATCTTGATCAGCACATCGGCGCCGTAGGCGTCCTTCGCGATGGTGCGCGAGAGCGTGATGCCGCAACCAGCGCCTATGGCCTGCAGGGTTCGGCCGAGAATCAGCACGCCGATCGATGGCGCAAGCGCGCACAGCGCGCTGCCGGCGACGAAGAGCATGAGTCCGAGCAGCAGCACCCGCCGCCGGCCGTAGCGATCCGAGATCGCGCCGTAGACCAGGGTGGCGAGCGACATCGCGAGGAGGGCGATGCTGAAGGTCAGTCCGGCGAGCCCTTCCGAAATGGCGAACGAGCGCCTGACCTCCGGAATCAGCGGCAGGAAGATATGAATGGCAAGCGGTCCGATCAGGGAGATCGCGACCAGTGCAATCATGAAGCGCGCGTCAGGAGCGCGGCGCGCGGGTTCGGGGTGGTCGGACAAGCAGGTTCCGGCGAAAAGTGGCGTTGCGATTCGGATCGCGCAGCGGGTCGAACAGCGGGTCGAACATCGGAGCGCGCGTCCAGTCGGATTTCGCACACAGCCGCGCAGTATGGCATCAAGCGTTCACCCGGGGGTGAATGCGGCCCCTGGCGCGGGAGGGGGTGATTCGTGAAATTTTGCCAAATGATCCACAAAGCACCCACGGCGTGCGCCACAGCATCGGCATCAGCTGCAAAAGCGGCTATTATTCCGCGCCGCTGGTGAAAGCCGGCACTTCAGGAATGGCGCGTCCTCACCGGATGGATCAACGAACCGTGTCCGTATTCAAACGACCATCCGCTGCGGTTCGTGCCGGTTGCCGTGCGTGCCTCTTGCCGCCAGCGTGGCGCGCTCTTACCCGGTGAGGGCGTTCGCAGGACGGAAAGCGCCGCAACGCACGCACCTGCCGCGCCGCGCGTTTCTCGAATGGGCGGCGCTCGCGGTGTTGCTGTGCACCCTGGCAGTTGCGTTGGGTTCCATGGTCGGACTGGGTCGTCTCGATCTGGTGTTGTATGACGCTGCGCAATCGCTGCGTTCGCGGCCCGCTCCCGAGGATATCGCCATCGTCGCGATCGACGACGAAAGCATCGCCGCGGTCGGTCGCTGGCCGTGGCGGCGCGCCGTCCTTGCCACCCTGCTCCATCGTATTGCCGCGACGCAGCCGCGCGCGATCGGTGTGGACGTGTTGCTCTCGGAACTCGATGACCGCGATGCCAGGGGCGATGCGGTGCTGGCCGGTGTACTGAAATCGATACCGGGGATAGTGCTGCCGGTGGTGGTCCAGACACGCAGCGGCGGTGCCGGCAATACGGGCAAGGCGAGCGATAGCGGGAGCGCGCCGCTGGCACTCTATCCGGCAAAGCCCTTCCTCGATGCCGGCGTGCGTCTGGCGCATGCGCAGGTGGAGACCGATGCCGACGGCACGGTGCGCAGCCTCTATTTGCGCGAGGGCTATGCCGATGCGCAGTGGCCGGCGTTCAGCGTGGCCGTCGGCGCGCCAGCGCTGGAGGGCAAGCCGCTCCCAGGCGTGCGCCGCCTGCCGGGAGAGGCGCAGGCCGATCACTGGGTGCGCGATCACTGGGTGCACATCGACTTTGCCGGTCCGCCCGGTACCATCCTGCGCATTCCGGCAATCAAGTTGCTTACCGGTGCGCCGGAGAGCAAGTCGCTGGCCGGAAAATTCGTCTTCGTCGGTTCCACTGCCACCGGGCTGGGGGACGCCTACCCCACGCCGCTGACCGGCTTGTCCGAGCTCATGCCCGGCGTGGAAGTGCACGCGCAGGCACTGAATGCCCTGCTGCGCGGACGGGCAACGGCGCACGCGTCGCCGGCCGCTAACGCGATGTTCACGCTGGTTCCGGTGCTGATCGCATTGATCGGTTTTGTGCTGTTCTCGCCGCGACTGGTGCTGCTCCTGGTGTTCGCGCTGCTGGGCGCGACATTCATCGCATCCGCGGCACTCCTTGCGCAGGCGCAACTGTGGTTTCCGCCGGCTGCTGCGGCGATGCTGCTCATTGTCGCCTATCCGCTGTGGAGCTGGCGCAGGTTGGAAGCGGTGATGCGGTTTCTCGGCAATCAGTTCGAGCAGATGGAGCGCGAGCCGCTGGTGGTGCCCGAACTGCCACGCATGCCGCGCGGGCGTTTCTCCGATGTGCTGGACCGCCAGATTCGCGCGGTGCGCGACGCCGCCGATCGGCTGCGCGAGGCGCGGCGTTTCATCGCCGCCAGCGTCGACAGCCTGCCGGTCGCCACGCTGGTCGCGGGCGGCGACGAGCGTGTGTTGATCGCCAACCGGCTCGTGGAGCGACTGTTCGAGGGCGAAGCCGGCGCCGCAGGCAGCAATGTGCTGCGCGGCCGGGCGTTGGCGGACATGTTCCAGCGGCTCGCGCCGGACCGGCCGTCGCTGTGGGATGACGCGCGGCGCTCGCTGGAGGCGGGCGGTCGCGCCAAACTTGAATTCAAGGATGCCGGTGGCCGCAGCCTGTTGCTCGAAGGCGCCACCTCGCTGGGCAGCAATGGCGCAACAGTCGGGGTGCTATTGACACTGGTGGACCTTTCGGCGATCCGCCAGGCGCAGCGCAAACGCGACGAGGCGCTGGCCTTCCTCAGTCACGACATTCGCTCGCCGCAGGCCTCCATCATCGCCGAGCTGGAATTGCACGGGCTCGATCCGCTCGCATTTCCGGCGAGCCGGACCATGGAGCAGATCGAACGCCACGCGCGCCACACCATCGATCTGGCTGATCAATTCGTGCAGATTTCAAGGGTCGAATCCGAGCCGTACCGTATGGCGCCGTGCGATCTGGCGGAGGTCGCGCGCGAGGCGGTGGACTCGATACGGACTCAGGCCGAGGCCAAATCCATACGCATGGAATTCGAGAGCGGCGAAGCTGCGCCGGTCCGCGGCGACCGGCGCCTGCTCGGCCGCGGCATCGTCAATCTTGCCAATAACGCGGTCAAGTACAGCCCGGCGGGTTCCCGCGTCACGGTCACGGTTGCGACGATCTCCGGCGCCCAAGGGGCGCAGGTGCGCTGCGAGGTGCGCGATCAGGGTTATGGGATCAGCGAAAAAGACCAGCAGCGGCTGTTCGAGCGTTTCGCGCGATTCTCCACGCCTGGCCAGCCGCAGGAAAAAGGCATCGGGCTCGGGCTCGCCTTCGTGAAGACGGTGATAGAGCGCCACGACGGGCGAATGACGGTCAGCAGCGTGCCCGGTGCCGGATCGACCTTCGGTTTCGTGCTGCCGCGAGCCGCGGACGAAGTCCGCGTCACGCAGGCTGGCGTCGATAAAGCCGGGGTGATGGAAGTGCACGATGATTTGAAAATTGCACAATGAAGCAAGACAAACAGAGGGGGAAGACATGAGACTGCTTGAACATGCGGTTCGCTGGACTTTGAGCGCGGCGCTGGCCGGATTGACGGGCGCGCATGCGCTTGCCGCGGATGCGCCGCCGCCGCAATCGGATTTCGAATTGAAACTGGCACCCGGGGATACACTGATCGGGATCGGCAAGCGCCTGCTGGCCGACCCGGATCGCTGGCCGGAAGTGCAGCGCCACAACAAAATCACCAATGTGTTCCGGTTGCCGACAAACGGAATCCTGCTTATTCCAATCGAATTGCTCCGCGGCGAACCGGTCGAACTAATCGTGCGCGGTGTAAGCGGGCAGGCGACCAGGGCGGACGGAACGCCACTCGCCGCAGGCGACCGGCTGGCGGAAGGCGCGTCGATACGGACCGCCGAGCGCACCAACATCACCCTGCAACTGGTGGATGGATCCATTTTCCGCCTGCAGCCGTCCAGCGATCTGACCGTGGAGCGTGCCCGACGCATTCCCGGTTCGGAGGTGACGGACTCGCGCTTCCAGATGAAAAGCGGGCGTGCGGACGTTGCGTTCAAGCCCTCGAGTCCGAAAGGATCGCGATTCGAGATCCGCACCGGATTCGCGTCGGCTGCGGTGCGCGGCACTGAATTTCGCATCGCGGCCGCCGATCGCGTGACCCGCGCCGAAGTCGAGGGCGGCACGATTGCCTTCACCGGCATACGCATCGCCGCAAACCTGATTCCGACACAAGTGGAATCCATTGCCGTGCCGTCCGGATTCGGCTCGGTGGTCGACGAATCCGGCCGGCCGATCGGTCCGGTGAGCCTGATCGGCGCGCCCAACCTGCCGCAGCCGCGCGTCATCCAGTTCGCGCCGGCCTTGCAATTGCGCTTCCCCGCGCTCGCCAGCGCGGTCGGTTATCGGGTCAGGCTGGCAACGGATGCGAGCTTCGATAATGTGTTACGCGAATCGGTCGAAACGCAGCCGTTTTTCAATCTGCCCGACCTCCCTGTCGGCGCATACATGCTCAAAGTACGAGCCATCGACAACCTCGGCCTCGAAGGTCGCGAGGCCTCGGTGCCGGTAAGAATCGTTGCAGGCAAGCCCGCGGCAGCGCCCCCGCCGCCTGCTCCCGCAGCGGCGCCAGCCGCCGAAGTGCCCTCGGGATCGCCCGCAGGATCGCCCACCGGATCGCCCGCCGGATCGCCCCCGGCGCCGTCCGCAGCACAGCCGGCGTCACCGGCCGCGGGCAGTCGCTGACCGGGGACATCACCGGTTGCGGCTTCCGCCCGCTTCCTTCATCGCCAGCACTTCGCGCACATTGCGCAGCAGATCCTCGCGGCGCAGCGGTTTGGTCATGTAGCGAGCCGCGCCGTGCCGTATTGCGGTCATTTCAGAATCGGTATCGGTGCGCGCAGTGACCATGATGGTCGGCACGCCGGCGCTGCGCGCATCGCTGTTCATCACCCCCAGCAAGTCGAGCCCGTTCAGAAACGGCATGTCGACGTCGCAGATCAGGAGGTCGGGCGGCGAATCCAGCATCGCCCGTCCGCCCTCGACGGCATCTTCGAAGGCGCGAACCGTGTAGCCCGCCTGCTCCAGGTGCATGCTTATCAGCATGCGCATCACTTCGCTGTCTTCAAAAACGAAAATAATCCCGCGTGTATCGGTATCGGCCATCTGCGCCTGATCCTCGGATCGAGCACGCATTATCCATGCAGACGACGCGAACGGGCAACAGACAACCCGCCTGTTCCATGGGGCTAGATGCGATGTCAAGCAACACGATGAACGAGGATGAAAGGCCGGCGGAGCACGGCGCGTGCGGTGCGTATCCGAGTGGCACTTATTTACGGAAACAGGATCCTTGCTTCGCCCGGCCGCCATTGCGGATGCCTGACCATGGCACGGTGATAGTGCTCCAGATCGAGAATTGCAGCCAGCCACGCCTGCAGCCGCGGCCAGGGTTGCGCGTCGAACCAGGTCTTGTCGGTATGCGCGAACTGCCGCACGAATGGCGCAATCGACATGTCCGCAAGCGTGGCGTGCCCCCCGAACAGCCACGTTGACAGGGCAAGCCGTGTTTCCAGATCCGAGAGGTACGCCGCGCCCGCAGCGCGATGCGCTGGGGTCGAGGCGCGATGCGCTGGGGTCGAGGCGCGATGCGCTGGCGTTGGGGCGCGATGCGCTGGCGTTGAGGCGCGATGCGCCAGGGTCGAGGCGTAATCCGCCGACGGATCGGTTGCCGTGAAGCGTCCGGGATACTTGTATCGGTCCAGATGGTATTTGAAGCCGTCATCGAATCGAGCGATCAGATCCAGCATCTCCGCAAGCGAGCCCTGCTCCGGCTTCAGCCAGTGCTCCGGGTCATGGCGGCGCAGCGCCCACAGCATGATGTCCAGGCTTTCCTCGAGCACGCGCCCATCGATCTCTATTAGCACCGGCACCGTGCCCTTGGGCGAGACGGCGAGCATCGCCTGGGGTTTGTCGGCCAGCACCACTTCGCGCAGTTCGCACGCCTGCCCGCTCGCCGCGAGCGCAAGCCGCGCGCGCATCGCATAAGGACAGCGGCGAAACGAATAGAGAACGGGATAGGCGGCTTGCGGCATGTCGCTCGGGGGACCTCGCCGTTCAGTGGCAGCTTGCGTTCGGCGAAGGGTTGGTGCATCGTTCGATCCACGAACGTTACACCATCAGACGCAAGGAGGGTTCGCAGTGAAAAAATTCGCGCAGAGTGTCGTCAAAGCATGCTTGCTCATGGCGCTGGGACTCATAGCCTCCAACGCCGTCGCCCAGTCCGGTCCGATCAAGATCGGGGTGATGTTTCCGCTCACCGGTCCCATCGCGGCCAACGGCGTTCCCGAGCGGGATGCGGTCATGCAGGCGTTCGACGAAGAGAAGTACCAGATTGCGGGACGCAAGGTCGAGCTGGTATTCGAAGACAGCGTCGGGCGGCCGGATACCGGCCTGACCAAGGTGAAGGCGCTGGTGGAGCGCGACCGCGTTCACCTGCTGATCTCGGAGTTGGTCAGTTCCGTGGGTGCGGCGGTTGCACCGTACGCGCGCGAGGCGAAGATACCCTGGGTCAGCACCGTGGCCCTCGCCAGTCTGACCCGCAACCTGCGCAGCCCCTACATCTTCCGCTTCGTGCCCTCGTCGTATCAGTTCGGGATGGTGGCCGCCCAGTGGGCGAAGAAGCAGGGCTGGAAGAAGGTCTATTTCATCGGCTGGAACGCACCGCCTTCGCGGGAAGGCTACGAGGCGATGAAGAAAGTCTTCGGCGAGGAAAATGTGGTCGACGCCATGTTCCCCAACGTCGGCACGGCGGACTATGCG
Source organism: Betaproteobacteria bacterium (assembly GCA_009693435.1). Next base: position 9,157 of record SHXF01000021.1, read on the forward strand.
CCTTATCTGACCAAGATGGACCCGTCCAAGGCAGATGGCGTGTTCGCCGCGATGTGGGGCGCCGACGCGCCGCGCATCGCCCGCCAGTACGCGGAATTCGGCCTCAACAAGAAAATGCCGATTTTCGGCATGGGCGCGTTCACCAGCGAGGATCTGCTGGTCGACATGCCGCCGGAGGCCGAAGGCATCATGAGCGCGTACACCTACTGTGGCACGCTCGATACGGCCGAGAACAAGCGCTTCGTCGACGGCTTCACTTCGCGCTACAAGAATGCGCCGGGTTCCTATCAGTACATGGGCTACATGGCCGCGAAGATGGTCATACAGGCGTTGAAAGACATCAAGGGCAGGGCCGAGGACCGTGAGGCTTTCATCGCGGCGCTGGCCAAGGTGCAGTTGAATGGGCCGATGGGCATGGCACGGTTCGACGACCGGCAGGGCATGGTGGGCGACTTCTACGTGCTCAAGGTAACGAAAAAAGACGGCAAGCTGCAGAACACCTGTGTGGAGCGGATTCCGCAGGTGAGAGACCCGTACGACATGTTTCCGTGAGATTGGCCTGGGGTCTGCCTGAGAATTGCCCGGGGTTTGCCTGAGGTTCGCCTGAGGTTCGCCTGAGGTTCGCCCGGGGTTTGCCCGGGGTTTGCCTGGGGTCCGGGCATCGTTGACGCCGCGCGGAACGATCAGGTCGCCGTTGCGGGCGCGGCGTCAGCCAGCGGCCCGAAATGCGGCATCACCTCGCTGGCGAACAGATCCAGCGAGCCCTGGGACTCGGCCAGGGTCAGATCGCCGAAGGCGAAGCGGCAGACGAAATAATTGCAGCCGGTGGCTGCGATCTGGCGCTCGATCTCGGCGCGCACCGTCGCCGGCGAGCCGCACACCATGGCATCGACCCTTTTCAGGCTGGGCAGGTCGCTCGAGTAACGTAACGGCTGGCCGCCGTGGTCGCGCCACAGCTTGGAGAAGCTCCTGTACCAGGCTGCGCCGGACCGGGCTGCGATACGATCGGCTGCGGCGTCGGTTTCGGCGATGCAGATGTGCCGCACCGTGCCGATACGGCGTGTGCCCGCGACGGGTGTTGCCGCAGCGGTTTTCAGGTACGCATCGACGATGGCCCGGGTCGGCTCGCAGGGCGAGTTGGTGACGACGTTCATGCCACGCCGTGCAGCCCACTCGGCGCTGCGCACGCTGCCGACGCCGTACCACAAGGGCGGGTGCGGCCGCTGCAGCGGCTTCAGCAGCATCGGCACATCGAGGAACTTGAAATACGTGCCGCGATGGCGAACCTTGTCCGAGGTCAGCGCCATCAGCAATACGCCCAGGGCCTCGTCGAACACATCCGCGGATTCGAGATGGCTGACGTTGAAAAACGCCAGTTCGAAGGCTGAAATGCCGCGCCCCACGCCGAGTTCCAGCCGGCCGCCGCTCAAGTGATCCAGCATGCAGATTTCCGAGGCAAGGCGCAGCGGGTTGTACAGCGGCAATACGTACACCAGCGGGCCGAAGCGGATGCGTCGCGTGCGTTGCGCGACCGACGAAAGGAAAAGGCCGGGGGAGGGCGCCATGCCCAGAGGCGTGCCCTGGTGCTCGGCCAGGTGGTAGGCGTACAGGCCGTGACGCTCGTATTGTTCGATCAGCTGCAGCCGCTCTTCGTATAGTTGCCGCAGCGGCGCTTCCTTGTAGTCCAGGTGATCGAAAACCCCAAACGATACATTCATGTCGTGTCTTCCTTTCGATCGCCGGGCTGTTGCTCGAAGCCGAGCAGGCTTTCGAGGAGCGCCGGCGTGTCTTTGAGCGCGGCGCTGGATCCGTCGTGCACGATGCGGCCGCGATCCATGATCAGGCAGCGGTCGCATATATCCAGCGCGATATCGACCCGCTGTTCGACCAGGAACACGGTCACCGATCGATCCGCGGAGACTTTGCGGATCGCCTCCGCCAGCAGTTCGACGACGATGGGCGCCAGACCCTCCGAGGGCTCGTCCATCAGCAGCAACTGCGGATTGCCTATAAGCGCCCGTGCGATGGACAGCATCTGCTGCTCCCCGCCGGACAATTGATTGCCGAGGTTGCCCATGCGGCTGTGCAGGGCCGGAAATATTTCAAGCAGTGCTGCTTCGGTCCAGCGGCCGGGACGGGCGGCGACGGAAAGGTTTTCGCGCACGCTCAGGCTGGGAAATACTTCGCGCGCCTGCGGCACATAGCCGATGCCCAGATGGGAGCGCTTGTGGATCGGCAAGGCCGAGATATCCCTGCCGTCCAGCAGCAGCGCGCCCTTGTGCCGCATGGCGCGGCCCACGATCAGCTCGAGCAAAGTACTCTTGCCGACGCCATTGCGGCCTATCAGCGCCACCGGCTCGGAGGGCACGAGCGACAGGTTCAGGTCTTCGACCACCGTGGTCTGTCCCCAGCCGCCGGAAAAACCCTGCAACTCAAGAATGGCCATGGGAGGACCGTTCAACAGCAGTGCGGGCGCCGGCGGCGCGACCGAGATAGACGGCACGCACCTCGGGCGAGGCCATTACATCCTCGGGAGGCCCGGACATGAACACGGCGCCGTTGACCAGGACCATCACCTCACGCGCGAAGCGGCGGACGATTTTCATGTCGTGTTCGATGATGAGGATTGCCATGTCGGCGGGAAGCCGCGCGATCACGTCGAGCACGCGGGCCATCTCGTTGCCGGGGACGCCAGCCGCAGGTTCGTCGAGCAGCAGCACTTTCGGATTCAGCGCCAGGGCCAGGGCGATTTCGACGATGCGTTGCTTGCCGTAGGAAATCTTCGCGACCGGCCAATGGCGTTCTTCGCCCAATCCCAGTTCATCGATCAGCGCCTCGGCGCGCGCTATCAATTCCTTGTTGGCCCACGCCGGTCGAAACAATTGCCGGCTTGCGCCATGCGCTTCGCTGAGCGCAAGGTAAACGTTCTCCAGCACCGTCAGTTGCTGGAACTGGCTGTTTATCTGGAAGGTGCGCGCCAGGCCGCGCTTTACCCGCCGGTGCGGCGCCAGGGTCGTGACATCCTCGCCGGCAAGAAACACGCGGCCCGCATCGGGGACCAGAGTCCCGGACAACAGACCGACCAGCGTCGATTTGCCGGCGCCGTTGGGACCGATGAGTGCCTGGCGCGCGCCGCGCTTCAGGCGCAGATCGATGTGGTCGGACACCAGCAAGGCGCCGAAGTGCTTGGTCAGGCCGGTGGTTTCCAGCAGGATGTCGCTCATGACCGCCTGGGTAGAAAAGCAGCAGCACGGTCGAGCAAGCCCATCAAACCGCCTCGCGCCACCAGTACCACGGCAACCAGCAGCACGCCGATCGCGAACATCCAGTTGTACGGGTCGATGATGGCGGCGAAATGGTGGAGCACCATATATACGGCGGTGCCGACGATGGCGCCGTAGAGCCGACCGGCGCCGCCCAGTACCAGCATGATCAGCACGGCGGCCGACATGTCCAGGCTGTAGACCTCGAGCCCGACGAATTTGGTCGTCTGTGCGGAGAGCGCCCCGGCAACGCCGGCCATGAATCCGCTGAACACGTAGATCGTCACCAGCTGCAGCGTGACATTCGCGCCGAGCAACTGCATGCGGCCTCGATTCTGGCGAATGCCCTGCAGCGCCAGTCCGAAGGGCGAGGCGACCAGCCGGCGGGCAATGAAAAACAGGATGAACAGCCAGGCGAGTGCGTAGAGGTAGCTGGTCTGACCGAAGACCGACCACGGAAAGGTGCCGAACAGCGGTTGCAGCCTGATGTCCTGCAGACCGTTGTCGCCGCCGGTGATGCTGCCGGCCGCGTTGGCGATCTGGTGCGCAATGAGGCCGAGCGCGAGCGTGGTCATGATCAGCGGCAGGCCTTGCAGATGCAGGATCAGCACGCCGATTACCAGTGCCAGCAGGGCGCTCAGGCCGCCCGCCATGAGCACGCCGCTGATGGGTTCCTGCCAGCCATGGAGCGCGATCAATGCCGCAGCGTAGGCGCCCGTGCCAAAAAATACGGCATGGCCCAGGGTGACGATCCCCGCGAATCCGAGCGCGAGATCCAGCGAGAGCACGAACAGGGTCATCACGGCGATGCTGGCGGCAAGCGACAGATAGCCTTGGAAGAGGAAGAGTACGGCGAGCGCGGCCAGCCAGGGCAGCCACTCGAGCATGTGGATGGGCCTGGGGGTCAATCGCGGCGAGTGGCTATACGGTGCGCTCATCCCCTCGCTCCCGCGAAGCTGTGGCGATAGCGCCACAGCAGGATGCCGATCAGGATCAGGTAGACCACAAAAGCGCTGGCTGCCGGATACAGGAAGCGCAGGCCGGTATCGATGATGCCGACGATGATCGCCATGATCGCCGTGCTGCGGATATTGCCGAGTCCGGCGATGGTGACCACGACCAGGAACAGCGCCAGGTATTTGAACGGGTATTGCGGCTCCAGCGGCAGGATCTGATAGCCGATGGCGCCGCCGAAAGCAGCCAGGCCGCTGCCCAGGGCAAAGGTGGCGGAAAACATCCGGTCGACGTTGATGCCGACCGCCTGCGCCATGCTGCGGTTGTCCACCGCCGCGCGCAGACGCGCGCCGAAGCTCGTCCTGTCGAACAGCAGCCAGAGCGCGAGCATCAAGGCCAGGCCGACGACGATCAGCATGATGCGGTAGTTCTGCACCTGCAGCACCCCCAGATCGGTATTGCCGGCCAGCCACGGGGGCAGGGTCGAGGGCATTGGATTGGGGCCGAAGAAGTAATTCAATCCGGCAATGGTGATGAAAATGAGACCGATGGTCAGCAGCACCTGGTCGAGTTCGCCCGAGCCATAGAGACGCGTATAGACGAGGCGTTCTATCGGCACGCTGATCAGGGCCACGGCCAGGGTGGCCATCAACGCCGCCAGCGGGAAGGGAATGTCCCATCCGGACATCCAGGAAAGCGCAAGGTAGCCGCCCACCGCAGCGAAGGCGCCGTGGGCCATGTTGACAACGCGCATCAGGCCGAGCGTCACCGCCAGGCCTACGGAAATGATGAACAGCACCATCCCGTAGGACAGGCCGTACACCAGCACGAAGAAAACGGCGCTCATCGGGCGGGTTCCTGCAGTACGCCGCGGGGAGCCGGAACGGCTCCGGCAATCGTCCGGCGGCGCCTGTTCCGCATTTCCTGGAGGTTGCCTACTTGTTGAGCTCCGACCACGGATCCTTGAACGCGCTGAACGTGTCGACGACTTCGTTCATCAATTTGCCCTCGGCCCTGACGACCTTGCGGATATAGATGTTCTGAATGATGTTGCGCGTGGCGGGATCGATGCTGACCGGCCCGCGCGGGCTCTTCCAGGCAAAGCCCTTGGCCGCTTCCGCCGCCGCCGTGCCGTCGAATGGCTTGCCCTTCTGCGATTCGATCATGCGGTAGATCACGCGCATGCCGTCGAACGCCGTGACCATGGCGAAATTCGGAATCTCGCCGGGGAATTTCTCCGCCAGCTTGGCGACGAACTGTTTGTTCTCGTCGTTCTTCAGCGCAGCCGCGTAGTACAGCGTGCTGTGATAGCCGAGCGCCGACTCGCCCAGTGAAGGCAGATCCGGATCGTCGCTTTCGCCCACGCCGATAAACACCGTGGTCTTGAGCAGGTCACGCGCCGCAACCGCCTTGATGAAGTTGAGGGCCGGCGCGCCGTTGGGAATGAACACGTGCACCACATCCGGCCTGGCATTGGCGATGCGCTCGACGAAGGGCGCGTAGTCCACCGTGTTCAACGCCATGCGGTCTTCACCGAGCACCGTGCCGCCCAGTTTCGTGAATTGCGTCTTGAAGGATTCCTGCGAATCGTGGCCGGGCGCGAAATCGGACACGGCAATGTAGGCGCGTTTCTTGTTCTGCTTGATCGCCCATTGCGCGGCCGGATACCCCGTTTGCCAGGCGCTGGAGGCGACGCGAATGAAATACGGCGACTGCTTGAGAATCGGCGGTGAAGCGGCCACGAAAATGACGCCGGGTGTCTTGGTTTCATTCAGCACCGAGGCGGCGGCAGATGCGTCCGGCGACAGGTAGAAGCCGCCCAGGACCGATACTTTCTCGCGCACCACCAGTTCTTCCGCCTGGCGCTTGGCATTGGCAGGATTCGGGCCGCCGACGTCGCGGTACACCAGTTCGATTTCGCGGTCGCCCGCGCGGGTGCCGTTCAGCGCCTGGAAAACCTCTATGCCCTGGCGAAATTGCTTGCCTGAGAGGGCAAACGGACCGGAAAACTGGCCGACAATGCCTACCCTGATTTTTTCCTGCGCCACGGCCGTCGAGGCTGCAGTGCCGAAGGCCAGCGCCAGCGCACCGACCGCGATCGAGCGAATATTCCTCATGTCTGCTCCTCCCTCGTTGGTTTCAATTGCCGATTGTCGATAATTGCGAAGTGTACTCCGCGCCGGGCGCTGCCTGATCACGCCACGCTCTTTGTGCCGGTACTGTTCGTGCCCGTACTCTTCGCATAGACGCCCTGACGGTCGTGCCATACTGGCGCCGAACCAACAGGAGGAAACCATGCCGGCTTATCTCGTCTCGCGGGTCCGCGTCATCGATGAGGCGCGCTTTGCCAAATATCGGGAAGCATCGATACCCGTCGCGGAGAAATTCGGCGCCGAATATCTGGCGCGCAGCGACAAGGTCGAAGCCCTGGACGGAAATTACGATGGCCGTCGCCTGGTGATCATCAGGTTTCCGGATTCCAGGGCAGCCCGCGCGTTCTGGAATTCGCCGGAATACCAGGCGGTTCGCGAGCTGCGCCTGGGTGCGGCAGAAATAGACATCTGGCTGGTGCCGGAGGATTGATCCACCGCTCGTTCCGCCACGCCGCAACGCGGTTGCGCACGGCGCCGTACTGCCTCAGACGGACTGCCTCATATCAGCCCGGCTTCCCGGTAGTAGCGAGCCGCGCCCGGGTGGAGCGGGATCGCTGTCTGCGCGATTTTCCCGGGCACCAGCGGGTAGGTCAGCGGACTGATGTCCGGCGGCAGGTGGCGATACTGGCGCTCGATGATGTCGGTGGTGGTGCAGGCGGCCCGCGCCATGACATAGGCCACATCGTCGGGAAATTCCGGCCGCACCAGCATCACCCAGTCTGACCAGTCGATGGCCTCTATGGTTTCGGTTTGTCCCGTCAGGCGGATGGGGGCGAGGTTGGTTTGCCAGCCGTAGCGCTTGTTCAGATTGCGCAACACTTCCTTGTCGAACTGCAGGAAATTGAGCGGCATGTCGCGCGCCAGGTTGCGCCAGTAGGGCGTCATGATCGCTTCATAGAAGAGCACATTGGCGCGTCCCTCGCGCACTGCCAACGCCGCCTGATCGGGCGGGTTGGATTCGACGAACGAGCCGCCCCATTCGCGGATGGTCTCCGGTGCAAGTCCGGCTTCCTCCAGCAAACGGTGCACGGTATAGCCCATGTAGCTGATGCCGTCGTTCGGTTGGGTGGATATATGCAGCCTCGGCTTCTTCTCGCGGATGTCGTCGAAGTTCCTGATTCCAAGGCGCGCGTCGACTGCGAATAACAGGCTGTCGGTCTGCGGCAGGGTGCCCAGCGAAACCAGATTGCGCACCGGCTTGCCTTCGTAGATGCCGCTGCCGTCGATCGCATTGCGCAACATGTGCGCGGGCGTGGACATGGCCATGTCGACCTCGCCGTTGCCGACCGCGTAGACCGTTTCCGAACCGCAGAAGGGCGTGCTCCAGATGGCGTATCGCGAGCCGGGTTGCGCCGCCTCCATCACCTGCGAGCCGAGCCAGCCGGCCATGCGGTGCAGATTGGCCCAACCCCAATCGCCCATGAAATGCAGTTCGAGTTTGCGCTCGATGCGCGGCATTGCGGTCGTGCTCATCCCGGTTTCCTCCCTGTTTTCAGAGCGGTTGCGCCAGGAGCGGATCCGCCCCTATTGCAGCGCGTTCCGCGATGCCGCCGGTGCGCTGCATCTGCGACTCTGCCTGTGATATTGTGCCGTGTATTAGCTTGCAACTGCGCTGGTTGCAGGAACATTTTTTCGAGGTGAACCATGAGCGTATCCAACCAAGCCGCGGCACTGCCCGCGATGCCGATCGTGCGCGGCGTCCATCATTTCGCCTACAAATGCCGCAATGGCGAAGAGACCCGGCATTTTTACGAAGACGTTCTGGGCTTGCCCATGGTGCATGTAATAGAGGAGAAGAACGCCCGGACGACGACCGGGGACACGGTTTCGTTCGCGCACTTCTTCTTTCGGATGGCCGATGGCAACTATCTGGCTTTCTTCGACCTGGGCGACAACAAGATCTCGGCGAAAGATCCCGATACACCGCAATTCGCCAATCACCTTGCGCTGGGCGTGGATGGTGAGGCCGAACTGCTGGCCTGCAAAGCGCGCCTGGAGGCCGCCGGTGTCGAGGTAGTCGGACCCTTGGATCACGATGCCTTCGTGCGCTCGATCTATTTCTGGGATCCAAACGGGGTTCGCCTGGAATTCACCTACACCTGCGCCGATCGCGCTTTTCTGGACGCGCACGAAAAGACGGCGCATGCAGCCCTGCGCAAATGGCGGGAAGAGAACGCGGCCCCAGCTCGCCCGCGCACGCTTTCGTCGGCCGCCGGATAGCGCAAACCGTATTGTTCGTCAGTGCTGGGGTTCGCCGCGCTCACCGCCAACCTACGCGTGGTCCCGCCATAAGCGTAAAGCAAGCGCCATTCGGCTCAACCCCATTCGTGGATTTTCGCCGGGTCCCAGTTCTGAATAGTGGTCGGATCGGGCAGCACGGTGCCGCATTCCTTGCAGGTGCGCAGCACCTCGTCCTTGTTGAACGCTCCGATGATGTCGCGCAGGCCGCGCTCGATGTCGTCGCACCAGAAATCGACCTGGTGCAGTTTCTTCGAGCAGTGCGCGCAGAACCAGGCGATGCCATCGAGTTCGGTCTGCTTGCGCGGGCGCTCGATTACCAGGCCGAGGCTTCCGGGCGGCCGCCGCGGCGAGTGGTAGATGTTCTTCGGCAGGATGAACAACTGGCCTTCGTCAATGCGGATGCGTTTTTCCCGGCCGTCCTCGATAACGTGCACGAAGATGTGGCCCTGCATCTGGTGGAATATCTCGTCGAAGGGATCGATGTGGAAGTCGTTGCGGGCGTTCGGCCCCTTGATGATCTGGTAGATGAAGTCCGAACCCTTGAACACTTCCCGGTTGCCGATAGCGCCCAGCGACGCCGGCAGGTTCTTGTCTATCCACCCCTGGAGCGCAAACGGAACGGGGATGGCAGCGCTGGCGCCCGGGAGGGCGGAAGCGGCGGGATTGGGGATGGTGCTCATGGGTTGCTCCTTGCGGTTTCAATGAAATCGTAATGAAACACCGGCCCGTCGCGTTGCACGCGGCCGGCGGTGGGAAACTGGAAATGCGCGGGCAGCAGGCAGGTGCGCGTGCCGGCAAAGCGTTGGAAAAAACCAAGGCGGGTGCGATGGGCCTGCTGCGGATCGAAGCAGAATCCGGTCGACCACTCGGGATGATGCATTTGCACCGGGTGATGGGCCGTGTCTCCGAGGAACACCGCGTGATCGCTGCCGCTCTCCAGGTGCAGCACCACGTTGCCCGGCGTGTGGCCCGGCGCGTGTTCCAGGGTCAATCCGTCCGCTACGGCGTGGTCGGTGCGGACGAACTCGGCCTGGCCCGACGCTATGACCGGCAGCACGCTGTCCACGTAGCAGCCGTAGCTGCCTTTTTCCTTCTGCGCGGGATCGAGGTGATGGGCCTGCCAGTGGTGAAACTCGGGTTCGGCAAACAGGTAGCGCGCGTTGGGAAAGGTCGGCACCCAACGGCCGTTCTCGAGTCGCGTATTCCAGCCGACGTGATCGGCGTGCAGGTGGGTGCATAACACCACATCGACATCCTCCGGACGCGCCCCTGCCGCGGCAAGGCGCGCCAGGAAATCGGTCTGCAGCATGTGGAACTTGGGCCGCGTGGGACGGTCCTTGCCGTTGCCGATGCAGCTGTCCACGAGGATCGTTTGTCCGCCGGCCCGTACCAGGTAGCAGTTGAAGCTGAGCAGCAGTTCCTGCGTTTCCGCGCGCACATGCCGCGGACCGAGCAACGCCGCCTGCTCGCGCAAGGCGTTCTCGCCTGCGCCGGGGAACATAAAGCGGGCAGGGAAGGCGACATCCTTCACTTCAGTCACGCTGGTCACTGCGACGTCTCCGAAGCGCAGTTGCAGCGCAGGGGTTAGCTCATCGCTCATTGACCGTGCGCCTTCAGGGTTGGTGGTGATTGACTCGTCATTTGTGCATTGGCTGGATTCGGAGCATGGGATGGATTGATACGCGGCGACGATCAGCGCGCCTGCGCCTGCATCGCGACCGGCCTTTCCTTGATCGGTTCCACCGTCGTTTTCGCCAGCTTGCGCCACTGCTTAGTTGGCTTTCCGGCACGCTGCAAGTCCAACTCGCGCCAGAATAACCGGCGCAGTGTCACTATGCCCATGTCCGATAGGCCGAGAATCTCGTTTTCACGATCCGCCATGGCCCCCTGACCCCGAATCGCGACATAGTCCTGGGCGAAAGTCAGTCCGACGAGGACGTCCTGCGGGTCGGGATAGACGCGCCGGTGAAATAGTTCGTCGAAATGCTCGGGTGCCTGGTAGCCGCCGTACTTTTCCATGTAGTCGAGGAAACGCAGGTCCGCTTGCGGCGTGGTCGCGGGCGCCGCCCAGAGGAAAAACCGGGTGGCGTTCACGTCGTCGTTCGGTACCACCCAGACGCTGATGTCGATCCAGGGGTCGCCTTTTGCCAGCGGCGGCACGTTGATGTAATTGTTGTTGGGGAAAGTCCAGTTGCCCTTGCGCACATTGCCGCCGGGGCGGGTAGCGGTCTGCTCGAGGCCTGCTTCGTTCTCGGCGTAGGAGAGTTCGGGAATGTCATCCGACACCGCTTCCCCGAAAGGGCCGACCCAAAAGCCCTGATGCGCGAAACTGACATGCACGCCGTCCAGGGAGTTCTCGATCTGGTGAAACCAGTTGCAGTCCCATGGTTCCTTCAAAGCGACCACCAAGGCGTCTGGCTGCTCGAACGCGTTCTTGCGCGGCAGGTCGAATTCAGCGGCAGGCGCCTCGCCCATCCAGGCAAACACCAGGCCGCAGTACTCATGCACCGGATATCCTGCGATGCGAATATCCGGCAGACCGGGATCCTTCTCGGCGGGTCTGCGGACGCATTGTCCCGTGGCGTCGTACTGCCAGCCATGATAGTGGCAACGAATCTGCTCGCCGATGACGCGGCCTGTCTGGAGCATGGTGCGCCGGTGCGCGCAACGGCCGCCAATGAGATGGGCGGCGCCGCTTTCGCCGCGATACAGGATGAGGTCTTCGCCGAGGATGCGCAGCGCCATCGCCTGGCCGTTCATCACTTCCCGGGAAAGCGCAACAGGGTGCCAGAACTTGCGCAACAGCGCGCCCATCTCGGTAGCGGGTGCGCATTGTGTGAGGAGCTTGAACCGTTCCGTTCTTTCGTTCTGCTGTCCGGGCTGTTCCATGGGTGGCATTCCTTTGAATACACACAGGTCGTGAACTCAGGCGACCGCGTCATTATGGTTCACGTTCACGACTGACTCCAGCTTGGTTTTGTCGCCTGAATAGGCGACTCCTCAGTAAACTCCCATGTAATATTACGCGTTTCGATACGGAATGGAATAAGGTATGTGGAAGCAATCCGCGGAAGCAATCCTCGGAAGCAACCCGCGGAAGCAACCCGCGGAAGCAATCCTCGGATGCAATCCGATAACGGAGGGATGGGACATGAGGCAAGAAGGTTTTTCGACTGGCCCTGCTCCAGGAGCGGGACGTTTCGCGGTGGCGGCATTTACGTTCGCATTGTTGCTCGCGTCGCCCGCATCCGCTCAGACGTATCCTGCGAAAGCGGTCCGGTTCGTCGTCCCGTCGTCCCCAGGCGGCGGTCTCGATCTGCTCGCCCGCATCATCACCGGCAAGCTCGCCGACCTGTGGGGCCAGGCGATCGTGATCGACAACAAGCCGGGTGCGAACTTCATCATCGGCACGGATATCGTCGCCAAGGCGGCCCCGGACGGCTATACGCTTCTCTACGTTCCCAGTCCGGCGCTCACCACCAACCCGGTGGTGCTGTCCGAGCTGCCGTACGGCCTGCGAGACTTCGCGCCCATCATGGTGCTCACCTCCAGCCCGTTCGTGCTTCTGGTAAACAATGCAGTGCCCGCCAACTCGGTCCAGGAACTGCTCGCGCACCTGCGCGCGAATCCAGGGAGACTGAATCACGCTTCAAACAGCGCCAGCACGCGACTCGTCTCGGAACTGTTCAAGTCGCTGGCGAAAGTGGAGTACGCGGAAATCAACTACAAGGGCGGCGCACAATCCGCCATCAGCGTGGCGGCCGGCGAGACCCAGCTTGGTTTCCTCGATGCCGCGAGTGCCACTGCGCTGGCCCAGGCCGGCCGGGTGCGCGTGCTGGCAGTGACAAGCGCCAGGCGCTACAAGCTGCGACCGGAGATTCCGACCCTGGATGAGTCGGGCGTTGCCGGTTATGCCAGCGCGGGCCTCACCGTCGCGCTTGCGCCGGCGCGGACGCCGCCGGAGATCGTTGCCAGGATCAACGCCGACCTGGTGCGTGTGCTCGCCCTGCCCGAGGTGGCGCAAAAAATTGAAAGCGTGGGAAACGAGGTGCTGGCCAGCGGCGTGGAGGAAGCGCAACAAATCCTGCGGCTCGACATGGAAAAATGGCTGCGGGTGGCGAAGGAACGCCATATCCGGTTCTAGGGATGATGCGCTTTTCCGCGCCTGCGCCACGGTCGGCGCTTGCGCCAAGGACCGCGCTTCGGCCGTCGCCCGGGTAGCTGCGGCATGATGCGCAGCGCATGCGCTTCGCCCATGTCCTCTGTATCGGTGCCGGTCTGGATGCAGAGTTGGGTTTCGCTACGCTCAGCGCCAACCTACGCCTGATCCCGCCATGAACGTAAAGTGACATTCGAGTTGCACCTGATTTGCGAATTGTGATAGAGCGCAGCGTGCGCAGTTCGATGAGTGGGAGGATGAATCAGGCAATCTGTTCACGCAGATCCAACAACGGCGGACTACACCACAATGCGGCTATCTCAAGAACGATAAATCCGGCCGATAGTGCGGCGATTTTCCGCCGGAATCCGGTTGGACGACAGTTATCCACAATTACTGTGGATAACTTGTGGAGCAAAGCACGGTTTGACAGCGCTTCGTCTGGAGGAGTGCGGCGTGTTCATCGGACCGCTACTTGATTGAGCGTCGGCAAATGCCGCAGTGCGAGAATTAAATTGCTTGCATTCTTGCGCGGATTAGGGAAGCGATGCTGAATCTCGCCGCGCTCCTCACTTCGCCGATCCGGTGCGGTTGGACCAAGCAGCATCAATCGATGAAGCGCTACTATGGCGACTGGCACACGGCGCATACGGTCCGGCGAAATTTTAAGCGGAGGAAGAGTGATGCATCAGCAGACATCCGCAGGCGCGCGGCACACCCGGACTGCACGAATCAGGTTGCGGTTGCGCATCATCGGATTCGCCGTGGCGGCGGCATGGCTGCCCGCAACCGCACTGGCGCAGGTTTATCCGGCGAAGAATATTTCGATTGTGGTGCCGCTCGCGGCGGGATCGGGAATGGATACGATCGTGCGGCTCTACGGCGAGAAGTTGTCGCAGAGCCTCGGCAAACCGGTGATAGCCGACAACCGCCCGGGTGCTGCCACCATGCTGGGCGCCGGTATCGTGGCCAAGGCGCCGGCGGACGGCTATACGCTGCTGGTGGCAACCAGTTCCGCGATGGCGATCAACCAGACGCTGTACAAGCAGATCCCCTACGATCCGGAGAAGGACTTCGTGCCGATTTCGCTTTATGTCAAGTCGCCGTTCGTGCTGGTGGTGAATCCGGCGCTGCCGATCCGCTCCGTCGCCGAACTGGTGCGCTATGCCAAAGACAAAATCGCGCCGCTCAGCTACAGCACGCCGGGCGCGGGCACGGCGCAGCACCTCACCGTCGAATTCATGAAGCAGAAGTACGGCCTGGACATCACCCACGTGCCGTACAAGAACAGCACCCAGTCGATCGCCGACATCTTCGCCGGCCACGTCAGCATGGCATTCGGCGAAGCGGGAATTTCGCTGCCGCTGATCAAGGACGGCAAGCTGCGGCCGCTGGCCGTCTCGTCTTCGAAGCGGCTGCCCACGCTGCCCGACGTGCTGCCATTCGGCGAGACCGTCGGCGTGCCGGAATTCGAGGCGGTCTCCTGGCACGTGCTGCTCGCGCCGGCGGGAACGCCCAAGGACATCGTCGAGCGCTTGCACCAGGAGATGAAGCGCATCATGGGCGCCCCCGACATCCAGCAGCGCATCGCCTCCCTCGGCCTGATCGCGCACGACTCGCCCTCACCGGAGGGAATTCAACAGTACATCCGCAGCGAGCGGGACAAGTGGGGCACGCTGGTGCGCAGCTTGGGGTTGGCAGGATCGCAATGAGCAGGTCGCAAGCGCGTGTCCGGAACATGCAAGACACGAGGACAGGTTTCGCAAACGGAAATATTTCGCAAACGGCGCGGATGGAACAAGCAGGTCGTGCTGTCAGGTAGGCGTATCCTGCAGAAACATCTCACGTGGTATCTCCGTGCCGAGACCGCGCTTCCTGGCCCCTTCATAGATGGCGCCAGCCACTGCCGCGAACTGTAGACCCTGGGTTCCCGAACTCGGTCCCGCCTCGCCCTCCAATACGCCGAAGGAATTGGTCGCGATCGAGGTGATAAGGTCCGTCCGCTCGCGGCGGTACTGCTCACCCGTTATCCAATTCACGCAATCCACGTAACGTGCATTCGGGTAGCGCTCTTTTCCACGCTTCCAAACCGGAATCTTCCTGCGCTCATCTGGCTGGCCGCCGACGTAGGCCATGGCGTCGCCTCGGATGCCGCCAAAGTCGTCATCGACGAATCCGGTGAGCGACATGGGTGTGCGCCTCGCAAGCAATCCGACATCATTGATGCGGGCGAAGCCCTCTGGGGAAAGCTCCTCTGTCAGCACATTGGTGACGTGTGCGCCGGGACAGATCCAATCCGCTTCGACCACAGGAACTTGTGCGTTGGTGCATAACGACAGGATCTCGGCGTCCTTCGCGGCTTCCCTGGCGGAATTGCATGGAATCACTTCGCAACCGAGTTTCCCGGCCATTTCCGCGCAATAGACCTCCAAACGCTCGCGACTCGGGCTGTAAGCCTGTACACGGTCGATCGGCCTTACCGCCTTGGCCGCTTCGGCGAAGGATCTTGCCATGCCACCCGAGCCGATAACCCCCAGGACGCGCGCGCCCGGGTTCGCCATGTACTTCATGCCCAATGCAGCAGTTGCCGCTACGCGGACGTGCTGGACGTAACTGTCGTTCAGAATAGCAAGGAACTCCGCGTTGTCGGTGTTGTAGAGGAATACCAGCCCCCCGTAGAGACCGGGTTTGTAGGAGTAGGTCACCCGGCGTCGCTTGCCGTTCACCTCGGGCCAGGAAATGATGTCCGGTTTGATGCGCAGCGCGTAGTATCCGGGGGCGCGCGAGCCGCCTTCCATCGAACTGAAGCATAGAAATTCGTCTTCGCGATCAGTGGGAAGGAAATTGTCGATCCGCGGGCGGCGGATCGCATCCCCTTTGGCAAAGTTTCGTAGCATATTCTCCATGGCGTTAATGGCATCGATAGCTTGCATCGAGCGCTCCTGATCCTGATTGTTCAGCATAAGCGGCATTAGTCATCCCCTGATTTTGCATACGGTGAAAACGACTATATCGTAGTTGGGCATGAATGCGTGAGGCCGCGCCAGGTATTAAATGATGGCAAAATGACTTGCCTGTGCGGGCCTCACGGCTTGACTATTCAGCCTGCGGAGTCCGATCCAGTCCGGCAGATTTTTCTGCGGCCTCGCGCTATGAGGAGAAAGCCGATGTCGTTCTGTATTCGCATTATTGCCACCCTCGCATGGACACTCGCATTTGGTTCGGCGCAGGCGCAGACGTTTCCCACAAAACCCGTGCATCTGATTGTCCCGTATGCCGCTGGCGGCGGTGCCGACGCGCTCGCCCGGGCAACTGCGCTAGGCCTTTCCCCGGTATGGGGACAGCAGGTCATTGTTGAAAACAGACCGGGCGCCAATCAGTCCATTGGCGCCGAGTACGTGGCGAAGTCCGCGGCAGACGGTTACACACTGCTGCTGATTGAGACCAGCCTGGTAATCAATCCGAATCTGTACGCCAAACTGGCCTATGATCCTTTTCGGGATTTCGTGCCGATTACCGGGCTGGCTGGCTGGAGCCAACTGCTGGTGGTAAACCATTCCTTGCCGGTAAAGAACTTAAGCGATCTGATCGCACTGGCCCAAGCAAAGCCGGGTCAGCTGAGTTATGCCTCCCCGGGCGCCGGCTCGATACCGCATCTGGCTATGGAACTGCTTCAGGCCATGAGTGGGTCCCGACTTATCCATATTCCATACAAGGGCGGTGGGCCTGCCATGACCGACGTCGCTGGAGGCCATGTGCCGATGATGTTTGGGACGATCGCGGTTGTGCATTCGCCATGGAAGGCGGGCAAAGTGAAAATGATCGTCGTCGCCAGCAGCAAACGAATGACTCAATTTCCGGAGGTCCCGACATCCGCTGAAGCCGGACTGCCGGGTTTCGAGGCGAATGCCTGGTTCGGTCTAGCCGCTCCGGCCGGGACGCCGCACGACATAGTCATGCGCATCAGTGCCGATGTGCAAAAGGTGTACGCGGATGCAGCGTTTCGCGACAAAAATCTGGTTCCGCAGGCTTATGAATCCATTGCCAGTTCTCCCGAGCAGTTTGCCAATTACATGCGGTCGGAAGCGCAGAGATGGGGCAGGGTTGTGCGCGACGCGAAAGTCAAGCTCGACTGAGGCCGCCGCGCACGCAGTTATTCCCCGAGGGCCTTCCAGACAACGGTCAGCCTGACAGGCTCGATTGCAATCCGCTCCAAACTGAGAGTCGGGCAAGGTGCGTGGCCAAGGACTTTTTCCTATATTCCGCGGCTTGTCGGGCGCGATAGCGGCAAAGCAGGTGCGCCGTAGACGTTAATTCAGAATGTTCAGGAGAAAGCGCGTCATGAGCACAGGCAGTTTGATCGCACGCAGTGTTTTTGGATTCGCGGTTGCACTGGCGTGGGCCGCTGCAAACGCGCAGGAGTTTCCTGCGAAGCCGATCAGAATCGTCGTGCCGTATGCCGCGGGCGGTCTGGCGGATACGATGACGCGCATCGTCGCGCACCGCATGGCCGAGACACTGGGCCAGCAGGTGCTGGTCGACAATCGTGGCGGTGGCGGAGGCATACCCGGCACCGACGCGGTGGCGAAAGCACCCGCGGACGGCTACACCCTGCTGCTCGGGGACACCGGACCGCTCGCCATCAATCTGGCGATGTATCCCAGATTGCCCTACGATCCTTTGAAGGACTTCGCGCCGGTGAGCCTGGTGGGCACGTCGTCGGTGTTCCTGATCGCGCACGAGTCGGTGCCGGTGTCGAACTTTGCGCAACTGGTGACGCTGGCCAAGTCCAGGCCGGGCCAACTCAACTACGGTTCGGCCGGCACCGGCAGCCTTCACCATCTCAACATGGAGGTGGTGAAGTCGGCGCTCGGCCTGGACATCGTCCACGTGCCTTACAAGGGTACCGGCCAGATGGTCCCTGCTCTGATAGGCGGCCAGGTATCCATAGGGTTCGCCTCGCTGCCCTCTATCGCAGCGCAGATCAAGGCGGGTCGGATAAAACTGCTCGCGATCAACGTGCGTAAGCGTTCGCCGCGCGCGCCGGATGTGCCGACACTGGCGGAACTCGGGATCCCGGGCTACGACTACCCGGGGCAAAATGGTTTCCTCGCGCCAGCGGGCACACCGCCCGCGGTTATCGCGAAACTGGCCGCCGAAGTCGCCAAGGCGGTGCATCATCCCGACACAGTGCGGCGTTTCGATGAAATCGGACTCGAACCCGTAGGCGGCACGCCCGAGGCTTATGCGGCGGAACTGCGCAGCGATATCGAAAAATTCGCGAAGGCCGTCAAGATTTCCGGCGCGAAAGCCGAGTAGCGGAGGTCGTTACGGCTGACTGGCCGGCACTCTCAGGCGGTTACCACTACAGTTCGCCGAGATAGGCCTTTTTGACGCGCTCGTCGTTCGCAAGGTTCGCACCTTCGAGCACGAGGCGCCCCGACTCCATTACGTAGCCGCGCGAGGCGAGGGTAAGCGCGGCTTTCGCATTCTGCTCCACCAGCAGCACGCCCACGCCTTCGCTCGCCAACGTGGCGAGTGAGCGGAAGATTTCCAAGCTGATCAGCGGGGCAAGCCCCAGCGACGGTTCGTCCAGCAGCAACAAGCGAGGTTGCATCATCAGCGCCCTGCCGATCACCAGCATTTGCTGTTCGCCGCCCGACAGGGTTCCTGCGACCTGGTTGAGGCGGTCATTGAGCACAGGGAAACGCGCCAGCACGCGCTCGGTATCCCGATCGAGTGCTCTACCCTGCGGCCGGGCGTAGGCGCCCAACCTCAGGTTTTCGCCCACCGTCAGGTGCTTCAGCGTGGCGCGGCCTTCTGACACGTAGCCAATACCCAGATTGGCGATGCGGTGCGTCGCCATGCCGTTCAGGCGCTTGCCGTCGAAGTCGATTTCGCCGCCCTGTATCGGAACAATGCTCATCAGCGCTTTCATGAGCGTGCTCTTGCCTGCGCCATTGGCCCCGACCAGGGACACGATTTCACCGGCCGAGACACTGAGCGATACCTCCAGAACGGCGCGGACCTTGCCGTACGCGACGGACAATGAACGAACCTCTAGGAGGCCCATCCCTCATTTCCCAGATAAGCACTGATGACCTGCGGATGCTGGCGGATCTCCTCCGGAGTGCCCTGTGCGAGCAGCGTTCCCATCGTGAGGACGGTCACTTTGTGCGATACCGCCATCACCAGCCGCATGTGATGTTCGACGAGCAGCACCGTCGTGCCCTGCTCGCGGATCAAGCGTATCAACTGCATCAACCCTTCCACCTCGGCGGGGTTCATGCCCGCCGCAGGCTCATCGAGCATCAGCAGGATGGGATCGCTCGCCAACGCACGCGCAATTTCCACACGGCGCTGCTCGACCATGGTCAGGTCGTCGACGCTGGTCTCGCGGCGATGCGCGAGGCCGACAATTTCCAGCAACTCGTCCACCCGAACCCGTGACGCGCGCTCTGAAGAAGTGTGGCGAAAAGGCAGGGCAAGGATGGCGGCGAGGAAACCGCCCCGGATACGCGCATGGCGGCCGACCAGTACGTTCTCGCTTACCGACATGGTGCGAAACAGGCGCACATGCTGGAAATTGCGCGCAATGCCCATCTCCAGAATCTGGTCAGCGCGGCGCCCGGTGTACTCGACGTCGCAAAACCACATGCGCCCCGCTGTGGGCGGAAGCACCCCGCTGATGAGATTGAGCAAGGTGGTTTTGCCCGCCCCGTTGGGACCGATCAACGAATGGATACTGCCCGCCGCCACCTCGAAGCTGATACCGGCCACCGCCTCATAACCGCCGAAGCGTTTTCGCACATCGGCGACTCTGAGCAGCATGTCAGCCGGCCGCACCTCAGATACCGATGCCCGAGCCGTAGCGCATCTGCGCGACAGGCACGTCAGCCACCCTTGAGCCGGCGGGGCGCTATCAGGCCGTCCGGGCGCCAGAGGGCCGCGATCACCAGAAGCGCGCCAAAGAAGGTCATGCGCCATTCCTGTATGAAGCGCAGAAATTCCGGAAGGAGTGTAACGAAGGCCGCGCCTACTATGGGGCCCAGCACGGTAGAGAATCCGCCCAGCACGACGAACAGGAAGGCTTCGGCGGAGCGTACGAAACCGAACTGCGCCGGTTCGATAAACAGCGCGTAGTGGGCGTAGAACCCGCCTGCGATACCCGCGATGAAGGCGCCCACCGCGAACGACATCAATTTGATGTAGACGAGGTGGATGCCCATGGCTTCGGCAGCGCCTTCGTCTTCGTGTACGGCTATCATCGCCCGGCCCACTCTGGAACGGCGCAGTTGCACAGCCAGCAGTATGGCAAGCGCACAGGAAACGACGAGACCCGCCAGCGTGGTAAGCGGTTTGATCCCCGTCATGCCTGATGGCCCACCGGTGGGCTCGAAGTTGAGAAAGAAGATCCGCACGATCTCCCCGAACCCCATGGTGAGGATAATCAAGTAGATGCCGCGGATGCGCAGCGCCGGGAATCCCACCATTAGCCCTGAGAGCGCCGCGGCCAGTCCGCCCGCAAGCAACGCCAAGGGAAAGGCGACGCCGGCTTTGGACGCGAGATAGGCGCACACATAGGCGCCGATCGCCATGAAGCCGCCATGTCCGAGCGAAATCTGGCCGGCGGCCATGGGGAGGTAGAGGCTGATGCCCAGCAGGATGTTGATCGCCAGCACGATGGCAACCGACTCGTAGTAGCTCACGAGCGGTTCTCGACATGGTACGAGGACCCGAACAATCCCTGCGGCCGCCACATGATGATCGCTATCATCAGGGCGAATGAGAAGGCATCGCGATAGGAGGAGGCCAGGTAGGCGACCGACATTACTTCGACCGCGCCCAGGAGCAGTCCGCCGAGCATCGCACCGTAGATATTGCCGAGCCCGCCTATCAGCATCACCGCCATTCCCTTGATGCCCATATCTATGCCGATGAAGGGCGAAATAGAATTGAACGAAAGCCCGAGCAGCACGCCCGCCACGCCACCCAGGGCCGATGCCACCGCAAATGTGAAAAGGATGACATTGTCGGGATTGATGCCCAGCGTCGCTGCAGTTACCGGATTTTCGGAAACCGCACGCATCGCCATGCCGAAGCGAGTGTGCGTGACCAGAATGTGCAGGCCATACATACATACCAGGGATACCGCCAGGATGAATATCTGGATGCTGGATACTTGCACCGGACCCAGTTGCCAGACCGCGGGTGCTTCAGCATGGGGAAAGCCGGTCGGCTCGGCGCCGAAAATCTTGGTGGCAATTTCCTGAAGTATCAGGGCCACGCCTATGGTGCTCACCATAGGCGCGAGGAAGTGTCCGCCGGTGTGACGGATCCTGCGGAAAGCGGCGAACTCCAGGACCATGCCCAGGACTGCACTGCCCGCAGCCGCGATGAAAATCGCCACGATGGGCGGCACATTGAACCAGAGAACCGACTGAAGGCCGATGAATGCGCCTATCATGAACACCTCGCCGTGAGCGAGGTGGACCAGTTTCAGCACGCCGAATACCAGCGAGTAACCGATTGCCACCAGGGAATAAGCGGCCCCGAGCATCAGGCCGTTGATCAGTTGCTGCAGGAGCACGCTGCCACCGAGTCCGTCAGCGCATGGAATTGCAATTGGGGTTCTTTACCACGAGGAGATGCGTACTACGAAGTGCCTCGCCATTGGCGTTGCAGGTCAGCTGGCCGGTGATGGGGACCAGGTGATTGTCAAGCGAGCCGAGGATTTCGGTGGTCTTTTCGCGATCGAACGGCAGATCGGTATGCGCGCCTGTGACTTTCCGCGAAATGCTGCAACGGCGCACCACGAACAGCGACTTGTCCATCATCGCTGCCGGGGCACCTGGCGTGAGACCGTTCCCGGTGCGAAACCCGGCCACCCGCTTGCTGACCGCCGGGTTTTCGCTTTCCGGGTGGAAGTTACTTCCCGGCATGGCGCCATCTCGGATTCGCCGCCGGAGGACATCCTGCTTGCGCGCGGCGTAAGCACGCCCACGATGACGCCGGCGACGGCATCGCCCGGCGGAATTGAGGGCAGCCGCGCGGCAGGTATTTTCCTGCAGTTCATGTATTCTTCGAGATCGCGGTTAGCCGTGAGCCGGAAGATCAAGCCGGCCGTTCGAATGTGCGTACCGCCTGCAACAAATGCGCATGACCCGGGAGGCTTTCGATTGAACTTCGTCATGATCGGTGCTGGCTCCCCATATGCCCGGAATGTCTTCTCAAACATATGAAAAAAGCTTAGCACGTGGGTATAAAGCCTACAAGAGAACTGCCGACAGAGAACTCCCGACATCGTGTCGAGCGTCGTATTGACAGGAAGCCTGCAAGTAACAATAAAGCGTACCATCTTTTTATAAGTAGCGATTTTCATTTTCTTTGACCGTCGATCCGTGGAACCCGCTGCCGCAGGCGGTTCGAACCGCCGCGGTGCGGCCAGCATTGGGCGCATGAGGAGCACGCTATGAGTGCATCGGATTTGCGGGAGGAGATTCCGGCACTCGGAATCAAGGAGTACTGGTACCCCGCCCTTCGGGACAGCAAGGTGGGAACCAAGCCGGTCGGCCTCAAGATCATGGGCGAGGATCTGGTTTTCTTTCGCGGCGAATCCGGCGAAGTGGCAGCACTCGCCAATGGCTGTCCGCACCGCGGCGGATCGCTGATGCACGGCGACTGCCACTACGCGGGCACCGTCGCATGTCCTTATCACGGTTGGGTGTTCAACGAGGAGGGCGAGTGCCTGGCAGTGCTCTCAGAGGGCCCCGGATCGCCGATTCCCGGGACGGCGCGCGCGCGCAAGTTTCCGACCCGTACCGTGCGCGGCATGGTGTTTATCTGGATGGGCGAGGGCAAACCGGTCGCAATCGAGGAAGACATTCCCCCGGAGTTCTTCGAGGGTGAGGAAACCATGGTGTTTACGGTAGAGCGGCAATGGCCGGTGAATTGGCGGGTTGCCCTAGAGAACTCGCTGGATTCCCATGTCATGTATGTGCATCGGGATTCGTTCCTGCAACTGAAGGAACCGGTCCTGCAGTTCGGTCACGTTGGTAACCGCGTGCGCACAGTCAATGACAAGGCTTGCATCGGCTACATGACCGAACCACCCAGTCCCAAGCGCGACTTCTACCCGAAGCTGAATCGCGAGTGGCCGAAGACCGAATACCGCAAGCTATGGCTATGGTTGTTCGGCTGGCGAGCGCACTGGAACGAATTTCCACCTTTCAATCGGAACGAAGAGTGGGACATGCACACCATCATCGATGGCAAGCGCGCCAGAGCCGGCGGGCACCACCTGCCCAGCATGTTCCGCTTCGACTATGGCACCCACATGTATACCCGCTGCTGCGTGCCGGTCGATGAGAAAAATACCCGCATCGTCTATTATCATGCGGCGCGCAGCCAGACTGCCTTCGGACGAATGTTGCACACGGCGTATTTCAAGCTGATCTATTCCTGGCTGATGCACGACAACTTCTCGCAGCAGGATTACAAGGTGATGGGGCCGCAGCGCTACGACCTGCCTGAAATCCTGTCAGCTACGGATTCGGAAGTCGTGGCCTGGCGGCGCCTCCTGCTGAAGGCGCGCGAAGGACCGGGCAAGAAGCGCGAGGCGCCCGATCGGCCGGTGATGAAAATCGCCTCCTTCAACTAGCACGCAGAGGAGCAAGACCATGGCCGAAATCCTGGGACTGGGCCTGACGCACTATCCGGGTCTGTTCATGAAGGAACAGGATGCGAGCATATTTCTGCGCAATACGCTGGCCAAGGGCGGTGTGCCGAAGGAACTGCAGGATCCTGCAAACTGGCCGGAGCAGATGCGGCGCGAGTGGTCCGACGACTTCGGCGCGCGTGCCGCCATTGCGCACCGGGAACGCGGCTTCGCTGCAATGCGCAAGATGCGCAATGCAATCGACGACTTCGAACCCGACCTGCTGCTCATCTGGGGCGACGACCAGTACGAGAATTTCATTGAGGACATCGTCCCGCCGTTCTGCGTCTACATTCTGGACGAGATTGAATCGCGCCCCTACTGGGAGCAGGAGCCGAAACAGTTCCGCGGCAACATCTGGAACGACCCGGAGGACAAGGTGTTCCACCACCGCGGTCACCCGGATGCGGCGCGGCTGCTGGTGAACGGAATGAACGACCGGGGCATCGATGTTCCGTATGCTTACCGGCTGCGCTACAAGCGCGGCCTCGCACACGCTTTCATCAACACGCTGATGTACCTGGACGCCGACCGCAGGGGCTTCGATTTTCCCGTTATTCCGTTTCATGTGAATTGTTACGGGGGCGAGGTGATTCGCCGCCGCGGCGGCATGCTGGACGCCGCCGAGGTATCGGGCGAGCCGGATCCGGGCTCCCCTTCGGCCAGGAGTTGCTTCGAAATCGGACGCGCTGTCGCGCGGATATTTCAGGACTCAAGGTACCGTGTTGCACTGATCGCCTCATCCAGCTGGTCGCATGCGTTCCTTACCAAGAAGACGCACTACCTGTACCCGGACCACGAGAGCGATCGCAAGCGCCTGTCGGAACTCAAGTCGAACAACTTCGCCGTCTGGGGCGACCTGGACAAGGAGACCATCGATTCCGCCGGTCACCACGAGTTTCTGAACTGGGTGTGTCTCGCCGGCGCAATGACAGAGATCAAGCGCAACGTCGAAGTGCTCGATTACGTCGAGACTTACGTGCTGAATTCGAACAAGTGCTACGCGATGTTTCCGGCATGAGTGCCGCCGCCGCAAGAGGGCGCGGTGACCTGTCGCCGATCAGCGTCCAGCAGAAGACGTGGATATCCGAAGCCGTTGCAGCCATCGACAACGACTACCTGATGGAGTTGCTCACGCGCATGGTTGAAACGCCCAGCCAGACCGGCCGGGAGGGGCCGTTGGCAGCTTTGCTGGTAGAGCAACTCCGGAGCAGGAGCATACCTGCCGAATACCAGCACATCACCGACAACCGGGGCAACTGCATTGGCCGGGTTCGCGGCTCGGGTAAAGGGCCGGACGTGCTGATGTATGGCCATCTCGATACCACCTTTACAGGTGACGAAGATGACGACCGGCCGCTGCTGGGAGGGCGGGCTCGCATCGACCTGCAGCCGAAGCTGACGCGCCATGAGGGCGACCTGCTGACCGGACTGGGTATCAACAACCCGAAGGGCGGCGTGGCCTGCGCCATCGCTGCTACGGATGCGATTGCGCGGACAGGCGTGCCGCTGGGTGGCGACGTGATCCTCGGCCTGACTTCAGGCGGCATCCACAAGCGCCCGATCGTGGCACTCAACCGGCGCTATGAAGGCGAACGCTACCAGGGCTACGGCATCGGCTTGGAGTTCATGTTGAAGCACGGCGTTACCGCGGACTTCGCGATCAGCACAAAACCGGGCTATAACATTGTCTGGGAAGAGCCTGGCCAGTGCTGGTTCATGGTCGAGGCGAGAGGACGGCTCGCCTACGCGGGGCTGCGCCACGTATCGCCGCACCGCAATCCTCTGGTCGATATCGCTCATCTCATCATCGCACTCGAGGCCTGGATTCCACAATACAGCCGGGAGCATACGCTTGGCCAGCTGACGCCTCAGGGTGCGGTCGGTGCGGTTGAAGGCGGCTGGCCATTCAAGCCTGAATTTATTCCGGATATGGCGCGCATTTACGTAAGCCTGAACACCAATTCGAAAATCACGCCGCTGGAAATGCGCCGGATATTCGGCCGATTCATTGATCGCTACAGGACAGAACACCAGGACGTGGACCTGTCCTGGGAAATGACGCAGTTGCAGGCAGGTTCGAAAACAGATCCGGACAACTGGATTGTGAAGAGCTGCCGCCGTGCCTGGGAGACCGTCGAAGGGCGGATTCAGGAGGATCTGACCGGACTTTCCGGCACCACCGACGGCAATATCCTGCGCCACTGGGGCATACCCACGGTTCGTCTCGGCTTGCCGGGATTGATGGCGCCTGAAAAAGGGTGGCCGCCGATGTACGACGTGACGCGGGCATCGGACCTGCGTCGCCTTACCGAGTGCTATGTGCACGCCATCATCGATACCTGCACGCGCGAAGAGCTGAAGGGACGGTAACACGCGCAAGGCGCGCACCTGCCGGCCCCCTGCCATGGACGAGCATTCAATCGATGAATTAGCATTCCAGCGTACTCCGGGCTGCGAGGGTATAGGCGTGCGCGTCACCCGTAAGGAAGATTCGCGCCACCTTCACGGCCGAGGCAATTTCGTATCGGACATGATCCTGCCCGGACAGCAGGAAGTGGCCTTCCTGCGTTCTCCGGTGGCGCATGGAGCAATTCGGTCCATCACCAAGCCGGCCGGCAAGGAGGGTTCGGTGTTCGTCCGCGAAGACGTGGCGGCGCTGGCCATGCTCGCGCCCTCGTCCCTGCCAGGGTACAAGAATTCGGAGCAGCATCCGCTCGCACACGAGAAGGTTCGCTTTGTCGGAGAACCGGTGGCCATGTGCTTCGCGCCGAGTCGCGCCCAGGCCGAGGACCTTACCGAGCAGATCGTGCTGGACATCGAGGACCTCCCGGCGCTGGTGGACGCGACCCAAGTTCGGCTGGATTCGTCGGTGCGGGTGCACGACGACTGGGCCGATAACCTGTTCGTTACCATTGCTGTGGATCGCGACTTCGAGCAGCACGCCCGAGCGGCGACCGTTGTGGTGAAGCGCGAAGTCGAACTGTCGCGCCAGGCCATGGTGCCCATGGAAGGCAAGGCCGTGCTTGCCTGCTGGGATGATCGCGCCGACCAGCTCGTGGTGTACAGCTCCACACAGATGCCGCACGTCATCCGGGTGGGGCTCGCGCAACACCTCGGCGTCGAAGAGCGGCAGATCCGCGTGATCGCGCCCGACGTCGGCGGCGGCTTTGGCTACAAAAGCGTGTTCCATCCCGAAGAACTGTGCGTAGCCTGGCTCGCGCTCAAATTCAGGAAGCCGTTCCGCTGGATCGAGGACCGCCGCGAGCATCTGGTGAGCGGCGCAGTTGCCCGCCAGCATCACTATACGATTACCGGCTACGCCAATAGCAGCGGTCGGCTGCTTGCGCTGGACGCGGAGATGACTGTCGACGGCGGCGCGTATTCCAACTGGCCGTTCACGGTTGCTTTGGAGCCGGGGCAGGGTTTGGGCAATCTGCCCGGGCCGTACGATTTTCGCGGCTATCGCTGCAAGGCCTATTGCGTCGCCACCAACAAGCCGCCGTTCATGCCCTATCGCGGGGTGGCGCGCACCGGCGTTTGTCTCGCCATTGAAATGCTCATGGATGCCATCGCGAACGCGGTGAACCGCGATCCCTGGGATGTGCGCCACGAGAACCTCGTGCCGGGCAGCGCGATGCCGTACAACAACGTCATTGGCAAGCACTACGATAGCGGCGATTATCGGAAAGCCTTTACGATGGTGCGCGAGCAAATCGGCTACGAGGCGGTGCGTGCGCGCCAGGCACGAGGCGAGGCGGACGGGCGTTTCATCGGTTTGGGTGTAGTCGCATACTGCGAGCAATCGGCGCATGGCACCGACGTTTTCGCCGCCCTGGGCGCGCCTATCGTTCCGGGCCACGAGCAGGCGACGGTGCGCACCACCCCTGACGGCGGTCTGGAAGTGCGAGTCGGGTTGCACTCGCACGGCCAGGGAATGGAGACCACTCTGGCTCAGGTGGCCAATCAAGTCCTCGGCGTCCCGATTGCGCGAATTCAGGTGGTGCACGGTGATACCGCGATGACGCCTTTTTCGACCGGAACTTACTCTTCCCGTGGCATGGTGATGGCGGGCGGCGCGGTGGCGGCTGCATGCGAAGAACTGGTCGAGCGCTATCGGGCGATCGGAGCCCACCTCCTGAAATGCGCAATCGAAGAAACGCGATTCGAATGCGGCACTGTTGTGGGTGCATTGGCTTCGGTGTCACTGAAGCAGATTGCGGAAACCTGGTATCTGCGCCCGCATGAACTGCCGCGTGGGGTGCATTCTGGCGGGCTGGAGGCAACGGTTGGATTCAAGCCCAGTGTGGACACCGGCGCCTTCAGTTACGCTTCTCACGCAGCGGTGGTTGCCGTCGACACAGAGCTCGGCCGCGTTGAAATTCTCGACTACGTGGTCACCGAGGATTGCGGCACGATGGTGAACCCCTTGGTGGTCGAGGGCCAAATCTATGGCGGAATTGCACAAGGAATCGGCACTGCGCTTTACGAAGAGGTGCAGTACGACGTCAATGGCCAGCCGAACGCATCGACTCTGGCGGATTACCTGCTGCCAGGACCGACGGAACTTCCCGCGGTGCGCATCGCGCACATCGCGACGCCATCGCCCTACACCGCATTCGGCATCAAAGGGATGGCCGAGGGTGGCGCCATTCCGCCGCCGGCGGTGATCCTTAGCGCGGTGAACGACGCCCTGAGGACGCTCGGTGTCGAGGTAAACAGCACGCCGCTGACGCCGCGCAAGCTGCTGGAGGCGATCGACAAGGCTGCTGCGGTCCGCGAGCCACGGAGGAAGGCGACGTGAAGGCGGCGTCGTTCGAATATGCGGCGCCGAAGAGTATCGAGGAAGCGCTGGCGGCGCTTGCGGGCGAAGGAGCGAAGCTCATTGCCGGCGGGCAGTCGCTTGGCCCCATGCTGAATTTGCGGCTGGTCCGTCCGAGACTGCTGGTCGATGTGTCGCGTATTGCGGCGTTGCGCGGAATAGAAGACAGAGGCGACATCGTATGGATAGGCGCCGGCGCGACTCACACTGAAGTGGAGGATACGCCGAAGCTCCCCGTGGGCGGCATGCTGCGTTCCGTTGCGGGCGGCATTGCCTATCGCTCCATCCGCAACCGGGGCACCATAGGCGGTAGCCTCGCGCACGCCGATCCCGGAGCGGATTGGCCCCTGGCACTCGCGACTCTGGACGCCCGTGTGCGGGTGCGCGGTGCAAAGGGTAGTCGTGTGCTGGCGGTTGACGGCTTCATGCTGTCCGCATTTACCAGCCAGCTGGCCGACGACGAGTTGATCGAGGGGCTGGAGATACCCAACCTCTCGGCATCCGCGCGCTGGGGGTACTACAAGTTCTGCCGGAAGACCGGTGAATTTCCGGAGGTCAGCGCCGCAGTCGTCGTTGACCCTATCCGGCGCATGGCACGGGTCATGCTCGGCGCATTGAATGGCGCGCCGCGCCGCTGCGATGCGCTCGAGCGGGACTTGGCCCGGGGGTTGAATCCGGATTCAGACGCGTTCGTGCAAGCAACGCAGGACATCGTACCAAACCAGGACGCAGTCGAGCGGCGCATGCGAGCGGCAGCACTGAAGCGGGCGGTTCAGCAATTGTTTTCATCATGAATCTGGTCTCCATCAAAATAAATGGAACACCGGTCCAGACGCTGGTTGAGCCGCGCACCCATCTTGGCGATTTCCTCCGCGACCAGCAGCGGCTCACCGGCACCCACCTGGGATGCGAGCACGGCGTCTGCGGTTCGTGCACCGTGCTGCTCGATGGCGTGCCGGTGCGCTCGTGCATCAGCTATGCCGTCGCCTGCGATGGACGCGAGGTGCGCACCATCGAGGGCTTTGACGACGATGCTCTGATGAACCGGTTACGCGAGGCATTCTCCCGTGAACATGGACTGCAGTGCGGCTTCTGTACACCGGGAATGCTCATCACGTCGCATGACATCTGTCAGCGATTTCCCGGTGCGGATGAACAGCGAATCCGCGTAGAGTTATCCGGAAATTTATGCCGTTGCACCGGCTACGTCGGCATCGTCAACGCGGTGAAGAGCGTTGCAGCACAATTGTCTCCCGAGATCGCCGTGGATGATTTGGCGAGCGTCACACGATCGGAATTGCCGCGCGTGCTGCAGGCTTTCGAACCGGTAGTCAAAGCTCCGCCGGCCACAGCACAGTCGGGGGTGCCGGCGAATGAGCGCGAGGAAGGTGGCGATCGTAAAGGCTGGATACGCATCGACGAGCGCCTGGTGATCGCCCATCCGCCGGCGCTGGTTTGGAAGACACTGTCGGACTTGCCTGCGGCTACAGCCTGCCTGCCGGGTGCGGAACTGACCGAGCACAGCCAGGAATCTGCAAAAGGCAGAATCAGGATAAAGTTCGGACCCATGTCAGCAAGCTTCTCGGGCGCAGCGACAATCGAACGGGACGACGCGGCGTTGCGCGCGGTGATCCGGGGCGCTGGTGTCGACAATCTGTCCAATTCGCGGGCGCGGGGCGATATTGCTTACCGGCTGCGGGCTGAGGAGGACGGGCGCGCCACGCGGGTGGATATCGCCCTCGACTACGCGCTCACTGGCCCGCTGGCCCAGTTCTCTCGCTCGGGGTTGGTGCAGGACTTCGCCCGGAAGTTGATCGCGGATTTCGGGCAGAACGTCAGTGCGCGCATCGGCCAGCCTGTGTCGACGCACGGCGCGGGCGCGGAACCGGTGGCCGAATTGGCCGCAGGGTCGATGCTATGGTCGGTGATGGTTGCAAGAATCAGACGATTTTTCGGGTTTGGTCGTAAATGAAATTCCGGCGGATGTCGGGACCGATGACGATGACTCTGAGAGAGTGAAAATACGCTGTATGCAGCAGTTGGTTCCTAAATCATAATCGGGAGATCCATCATGAAAATTGCAATCAAGGCCGTCCTGGCGGCAACCGTAATGGCCCTCGTCGGCGCGCCGGCGACTGCCCAGACCATCAGGATCGGTTTCATCAGCACGTTTTCGGGGCCCTCACAGGCATACGGCCAGGCGATGGAACGTGGCATCAAGCTCTACCAGAAGATGAACGCCGACAAGCTCCCCCCGGGCGTCAAGATCGAGGTCATCACGCGCGACGATGGGGGTCCCAATCCCGACAAGGGCAAGCAGCTTGCCCAGGAACTGATCGTTCGCGACAAGGTGCATTATCTCGCAGGCGTGGTGTGGACGCCGACCGCCATGGCGATCGCACCGCTTACCATAGAGGCCAAGGTGCCGCTGGTGGTGATGAACGCCGCCGCGTCCGCCATCACAACGAGATCACCGTATATCACGCGTTTCTCCTATACCTCCTGGCAGGCGGCATTGCCGGTCGGGATCTGGGCGGCAAAGCACTTCAAACGCGCCTACATTGCAGTCAGCGACTACGCGCCCGGCCACGACTCCGAGGCGGCATTCGAAAAGGGCTTCGTGGGACAAGGACGCGAGGTAGTGGGCAAACTGCGCATGCCGCTCGCCAATCCCGACTTCGTGCCTTTCCTGCAACGGGTCAAGGACGTCAAGCCAGATGTGCTGTTCTTCTTTGCGGCCGGAGGCGGGCAGGAAACACAGATCATCAAGACCTACAAAGCGTTGGGCCTGGATACGGCCGGAATCAAGATCGTTTCTACCTATCTGGGCAAGGACGAGGAACTGCCGAACGAAGCGCTCGGTACGCCGACGATTTATCACTACACCTCGGCGGGCGACCGACCGGCGAACAAGGCATTCGTCGCCGCGTTTACCAAGGAATACAACCAGACGCCGGATTACGTCGCCGTGGCTGCCTGGGACGGCATGGACGCGATCTACTACACGATACGCGAGCAGAACGGCAAGGTGGACGCCGATCGCACCATGGAACTGCTGAAGAAGTACAAGAATCCGGACAGCCCGCGCGGCCCGATTTCCCTGGATCCGGAGACCCGGGACATCGTGCAGAACATGTATCTGCGCGAAGTGCGTCGCGTGGGCGGCCAGTTGACCAATGTCGAACTGGAGACCGTCAGCGTCGCGATCAAGGATCCGTGGAAGGAACTCAACAGGAAATGAGCATTTGAGGCCGGGTGAGCAGCGTGAATCCGACCGCGCTGTTTCCGCCCGATTACTTATGCTCGTATCAACACGGAGCCACACCATGACCAAGCTGATAAACGAATTCATCATACCCAGATGCGAGGGCAGGGCCTTTGAGGTCAGGAAAGGCGAGACGCTGAGGGTCATCGCGATCGCGGGCAAGCAGGTGGCAGACCTCACGGCAATCTGTCGCAGCGACTTCAGGGAGACCTTCAGCTCGCACATCACGGCCGGGTTGAACGGGGCGTCGCTGCGCAACGCAACCACCCTGTATTCGCGTCCGCCATTCTTCAATCCCATGCTGACCCTAACCGACGACAAATTCGGCGTGCACTGGATCCACGGGCGCTGCACCCGCAAGTGGGACGGCAAGCAGCGCAACGCCGGCATCGAGGCTAATTGCCACGACAATATTGTCGGCGCACTTAAACCCTACGGTCTCGACGAATACATGGTGCCGCTGGACACCTTCAACGTATTCATGGTCGTGGACTTCGACAGGAATTGCCATTATTCCTTCAGGCCGCCGCTGATAGAGAAGGGGGATTACGTGGATTTCAGGGCTGAGATGGATCAGTTGGTTGCGATTTCGGCATGTCCGGGTAACAACATCATCAACGACAACGCCCCCAAGCCTCTTAAGGTGGAAATCAGGGCTGCCTGAAACCGGATTGCACCTGAGCCATGCTTCAATCCCGCAAACGTCAAGAAGGCAATGGCCAGCGTCTGGGAAAGGGGATTCTGCATCTACGGGCGACGTCGATCCGGGATTCAGTGCGGTGGCCTCGCCGTTCATTCACGACACAGGGGTGAGAGCTACGTGCTGAATTGGGTCGGGCCGGGATATCTCTTGAAGCGCGAGCGTATGATCCGGGAATTCGGGCCGCGGCTGCTGACAATGGCAGAAGAACTGCGGCGCAGGATATCCGGGGCAGGCGGCTGATGAGAACCTGACAGGATTGGGGGCGTTCACGCCCAAGTTTGTTGCGGAGAATTATCGCCGCGCAGTTAGGGCACGCGATTCCACCAACCACCAGCAAGAAAAGGGAAGATATGCCGGCATACTCAATAGCAATCTGTACCGTGAACGATCAGGAGAAATATCAGGAATACGCCAAGGCAGCGGGGCCTGCAGTTGCGAAGTTCGGTGGCAAGTTCGTGGCACGCTGTTCGAATCCTTCGGTCATGGAAGGCAGATTCGATTACGAGAAGATGATAATCGTGGAATTCCCAGACGTGGAGACAGCCAAGCGGTATTTCAATTCGCCCGAGTACCAGCAGGCGAGGTCCATGCGCCTCGGCGCCGCCGACTTCAATCTGATCATTTTCGAAACCTGATATTGACAAGCGAACAATTGAGGCCGACATGAGCAAAGAATCAGTAAGCGAGCGGTCAGAAACGTTGACCCTGGGGAAGATTCGTTGGCTGGAAGCCGGGGAAGGACCGCCCGTGTTGTTGTTGCACGGCATGGGCATGTACAGTTCCGCGAATCTGTTCGATTTTGTCATTCCAGCAGTGGCCGCGCGGATGCATGTGATCGCCCCCGACTGGTTGGGTTTCGGCCTGGGTGTGCGCAATCTTGACGAAGGTCCGACATTCGAACTGATGCTGGACCATCTGCGCGAGTTCATGGACGTGGTTGGCCTGAAACGCGCGCATGTCCTGGGCCACAGCATGGGCGGCTGGCTGGCCGCACAATTCGCCTACCAGAGCCCTTCACGCGTCGAAAAGTTGATCATGCTGTGCGCGGCCGGCATGAATCGCGCTCCCGCCACCAGCATCCGCTTCGAGACGGTGCCTACGAAGGAAGAACTGCGCTCGATGTTCCGCGGCAGCATGAAGCATCCAGACCTTGCGGATACGGCGATTCTGGAGTCGGCCGTGGCCACAGCCGAACGCATGGTGAATGCTCCGGGCGCGCTCCGCAGCCTGGATCCCCTGCTTCACCAGATGGAAACGCCGTCGTTGCGTGACCGATACATGCTGCAGCGGCGCCTGCCGCACATCGCGGTACCGTCGCTCATGGCATGGGGTGAAGCGGATGTATTCGAGCCTTACCCGACCTGGAATGGTGAATGGGAGTCTCTGAAGGGCGACATGAGTCGCTCGTCCAAGCCATGGATAATTCCCGGCGCGCGATTCGTGCGTCTGCCTACGGGCCACTGGCCGCATGTCGAGCAGCCGGAAAAGACGGCCGGTCTTATTCTCGATTTTTTTGCAGGCCAGTGAGCGGGACGGGAAGGCCTGCCGGGACGTGCGCCTTCATTGCTCTGGGTTTACCGAGCAGGCGTAATGCGATGCGAGACGATGTCGAATTGACGGGTTGGGGCGTTTTACTTAGCCTCGTTTTAGTACGGTGTTTCATAATGGGTCGCCATGGCCACCCGGCACGCTGGAGGCGCTAACCCGATGTGCGAATTGCGGGCAGGAGTCGGAGCGGAAGTGCTATGTAATGTCGGCATCTCCGGCTTGCAATTCAGGGCTCGCCGGCCGTTGATGGTCACCCCGACCGTCTCAAGCCACTTCTCGCAGATCGGAAGGCAGTCATGAATGCGTCCGATATCCGGGACCTGATTCCTGCGGTGGGATTGAAAGAATACTGGTATCCCGCGCTCAAGGCGAAATCGGTGGGCGCGAAACCGGTTGGACTGAAATTGTTGGGGGAAGATCTCGTCTTCTTCCGTGGAATTTCGGGTGACGTGGCGGCACTTGCGAATGCCTGTCCTCATCGCGGGGGATCGCTCGCTCATGGTGACTGTCACTACAAAGGCACGGTTGCCTGCCCCTATCACGGTTGGGTTTTCAACCACAGAGGCGAATGCCTGGCAGTGCTGTCCGAAGGACCGCAGAGCCCGATTCCCGACCTCGCGCGCACCCGCCACTACCCTACCCGGACCCTGCGCGGGCTGGTGTTCGTCTGGATGGGCGAGGGCAAGCCCGCTGAAATCGAGGAAGACGTGCCGCCTGAGTTTTTCGATGGCGAAGACACGTTGGTGTTTTCGGTAATCGGATCGTGGCCCCTCAACTGGCGCGTGGCGCTGGAAAACTCGCTGGATTCCCACGTCATGTACGTGCACCGAAACTCCGTCCTGCAACTGACCGAACCGCTGCTGCAGATCGGGCATATTGGCTATCGCCCGAAGGTCGTCAACGACAAGACAGTGATCGGTTATCTCACCGAAGCACCGTCATCCGGCCGCCACTATTACCCGAAGTTGAAAGCGTACTGGCCGAAGACCGAGTTCAGGAGGCTGTGGACGTGGATGTTCCGGTCGAGGAGATCCTGGGCCGATTTTCCGCCGTTCAACAACAACCCCGAATGGGACATGAACACGGTAATCGACGGCAAGCGCATGCGCGCCGGCGGCCATCACCTGCCGTCAATGTTCCGCGTGCCCTATGGGATGTACATGTACACTCGGGCATGCGTGCCGATCGATGAGAACAGCACCAGGATTTTCTACTACCACGGCGTGCGGCCGAAGACTGCCGTGGGGCGCCTGATCTATCGCGTCTATTTCCATGTGCTCTATGACTGGCTCAGACATTCCAACTTCTCGCAGCAGGATTTAAGCGTGATGAAACCTCAGCGGTATGATCTGCCGGAGACGCTGTCGGCGACCGATTCCGAGGTAGTCGCCTGGCGCCGCCTTCTGCTCGGGGCGCGGAAGAATTCCTCGCAGGAACCCGGGTCCGTGGGAGAGGACCGACCCGACATACGCATCGTTTCGACTATGAACGACTGAGCGAAAAGTTCAGGAGCGATCAGGGGGATGTATTGTGGAAATACTGGGCATCGGGCTCACCCATTATCCTGGCTTGTTTATGCTCGATCAGGATGCGCCGGTAATCCTGCGCAATACGCTGGCGCATGGCAAAGTACCGGAGGAACTGAAGAATCCGGCAAATTGGCCCGAACTCATGCAGCGGGAGTGGTCGACCGACGAAGGCGCGCTGGCGACGCGGGAGCATCGCAACCGCTGCTTCGCATCGATGCGCAAGATCAGAACCGCCATCGAGGAATTCGATCCGGACTTCATCCTAATGTGGGGCGACGACCAGTACGAGAATTTCGTCGAGGACATTGTCCCGCCGTTCTGCGTTTACATCCTAGATTGCATCGAATCGCAACCCTATGCAGAGCAAAAGCACGAGGAATGGTCCGCAAACATCTGGGGCGAGCCGTCCGACAAACGGTTTGCGCATCGCGGGCATCCCGAGGCTGCGCGATTCCTCGTCAACAAGCTGAATGATCGCGGCATTCAGGTTCCGTACGCCTATCGCTTGCGTTACGAGCGCGGGTTGTCGCACGCATTCATCAATACCATGCTGTACCTGGACTGCGACCGCACCGGATTCGATTACCCCATCCTGCCGTTTCACGTGAATTGCTATGGCGGAAAGGTGATACGCCGCCGCGGCGGCTTTGACTCATGGGCGGTCGGAGAGCCCGACCCGCCATCGCCGTCAGCGAGGAGTTGCTTCGAGGTGGGGCGCGCAATCGGCAGCATATTCCGCCATTCCAGGTACCGGGTTGCCGTCCTGGCGACCTCGAGTTGGTCGCATGCCTTTCTCACCGAAAAGAATCATGGCATATATCCCGACCATGCCAGCGACTTGGCGCGGCTGGCCGAACTCCGCGAAAATCGTTTCGCCGTTTGGGCCGACATTCCGCGTTCTCAGTTCGAGCAAGCAGGTCAGCACGAATTCCTCAACTGGGTGTGCCTGGCGGGTGCCATGACGGAGACCGGCTCGAAAGCGCAGGTTGTGGACTACGTCGAAACCTACGTGCTGAATTCCAACAAATGTTTCGCACTGTTCCCGGCGTGAAAACCAACTTGCTGGAATTCAGCGGGAAATAGCAGCGAACGGGGCGGCTTGACGAATGCGAATGGATTTCCTGCGCAATGCCTGGTACATGGCTGGATGGGCCGGCGAGCTCGCGCCGGGTGACATCCTGGGGAGGACGCTCTGCGGCCAGCCCATTGTTCTTTATCGGGGCACAACCGGCAATGTCGGCGCGCTGGAGGACACCTGTTGCCACCGCCACTATCCGCTTTCGGCTTCCGGCTCGGTGGTGGGGTCGAACCTGCAGTGCGGGTATCACGGCTTCCAGTACGATGCGAACGGCAAATGCGTAAAGATTCCGTCACAGGCGCGGATTCCGGAAAATGCCGGGGTGCGCAGCTACGCGGTTGCGCACCGCCACCAGTGCCTATGGGTGTGGATGGGCGAGGCAAAGCAGGCCGACCTCTCGGCGATTCCCGATCTCGCATTTCTTGACGACCCCGCCTGGGGGTGGCGCGGCAGCCTGTACCCGACAAAGTGCAACTACCGCCACATTCTGGAGAATCTGATGGATCATGGTCATCTTCCGTTCGTTCACGGGTCGACCATAGGCAATTCGGCGGTAATCGACCAGGCCGACAGCAGCATGCGGCGTGGCGAGGATGATATTCAGGTCAATCGCTGGATGATCGACACCGAGGCCCCGCCGAGTTACAAGAAGGCCGCTGCCTTCACTGATCGTGTCGACCGATGGCAGCTGATCCGCTACCTTAAGCCTTCCATCGTGCGGCTGTGGACTGGCGCCGCGCCGCATGGCGCCAACGCTCGCGAAAAGTTGGCGCCCCACGGCGCCCCGGAAGGCCGAAAACTGGGCGGAATCAGCTTCTTCAACCTCAATCTGGTCACGCCGGAGACCGAGCGCAGTACGCATTACTTCTGGGCACACGGACAGGATCTGCGGCCTCGGGACCAATCGCTGACCGACCTGGTGTTCGGCCAGATCGACATCGCGTTCAAGGAAGACTGGGCGCTGCTGGAAGCCCAGCAAGTCCGCATCGATCAATTGCACGGCAGGCCGCGTGTCGATGTGGGTGGTGATGCGGGCGGTATTCAAGCCATGGAGCTCCTGGACAAAGCAATCATCGAAGAGCAG
Source organism: Betaproteobacteria bacterium (assembly GCA_009693435.1). The sequence continues at coordinate 46,673 of SHXF01000021.1, forward strand.
CGGGGTCGGCGCGCCGGCAGCTGATTGGATATCGCCAAGGCCTTGGGCGTACGAGAGCATGTACGGAATTCAACTTCAGGCGAAGGAATCACAAATGAAAGTCACTGGCAAACAGGCATCACTGCGCGCACTAATCGCACTACTCGCTTTAGGTCTGGTTCCTGTGGCGCATGCGCAGATCAAGATCGGGTTCATGGCCACCCTCTCCGGACCCGCGGCCGCCATCGGCCAGGACATGTACGATGCCTTCATGCTCGGTATTGAGCATTCGGGGGGGCGCCTGGGTGGCCAGGCGGTGCAGGTGCTGCGCGAGGATGATCAGCTGAAGCCCGACCTTGCTGTCCAGATCGTACAGAAACTGATCGAAAAGGAGCGTGTCCCGATAATCGCGGGGCTGACCTTTTCCAACGTGCTGATGGCCGTGCTGAAGCCGATCGTCGACAAGGAAGTTTTCCTGATCGAGACGAACGCAGGTCCGGCTCCGGTGGCGGGGAAGCTGTGCTCCCCGTATTTTTTCTCGACCTCGCTGCAGAACGACAACGACAGCGAGGGAATGGGCAAGTATGCCCGTGACAAAGGCTACAAGCGCGTAGTGCTGATGGCGCCGAATTACCAGGCAGGCAAGGATCTGCTTGCTGGATTCAAGCGCTACTACAAAGGAGAGGTTATCGACGAGGTCTACACACAACTGAACCAGCCGGACTATCAGTCGGAGATCGCCCAACTGCAGGTGAAAAAGCCCGATGCGGTATTCGTTTTCTATCCCGGCGGAATGGGCGTGAATTTCGTGAAGCAATACCAGCAGTCGGGGCTGCTCGGAAAATTGCCGCTGCTATCGGCCTCCACCATCGACGGCACGACCCTTCCGGCGCTGGGTGAGAGCGCCATCGGCATGGTAACCGTCGGCCACTGGGGGCCGGATTTCGACAATGCGCAGAGCAGGAAATTCGTCGAGGATTTCGAGAAGAAATTCAACCGCGTTCCCTCGAAATACGCTTCGCAAAGCTACGACGGCGCGCTCCTGCTCGACGCGGCCTTGCGCAAGACGAAAGGCAACGTTACGGACAAGAAAGCACTGCAGGCTGCGCTCAAATCCGCCGACTACAAGTCGGTCCGTGGGGCTTTCAAATTCAACAACAACAATTTTCCCATCCAGGACTACTATTTGATCGAGGTCGGCCGCGACACCAGAAACCGCGTCAACCTGATCACCAGGGCCAAGGTGCTCTCGGATCACCAGGATGCCTATCACAGCGATTGCCCGATGAAATGAGCGGGCTGCACGCCACCAGGCCGGGTTCCCGCTTACCCGATCTCGTAAATCCTGATACCCAGGGGGCTGGTCTTTCCGCCGTTGCAATTCAGCGGGGAGGTGTCGGCTGGGCAAGCGGACACGGCGGCGAGCACGTCCATCTCTGCGCGCAGTTCGATGTAGTCATTCTTGGTTACGGTTGAAGGCTTGACGGTGAACCGCCCATCGACGTGAAGATCGACGTTCATGAACACGTTGAACACGTCCATCACGTCGTCGCCCGACAATCCGTAAGGGGCAAGCGCTTCGGCCAGGTTGTCCTGGCAGGAGCGGTGATTATCGAGCTTGTCGCGCACCTGGTAGAGCTTCCTCGAGCAGCGAGCCCCCATGTTGCCCCAGTGGTTGGCGTAGGTGTCTTCGAGCACCGTTAGCATGACATTTTCCCGGGGCGGCTTGGAATAGAAGTGCTTGTAACTTTTTGCCGTCCCCGTGCCCAAGTACGCGTTGTAGGTCCAGGTCTGGCCGACGTGGAACCACTCCCGGGTATCGTTAGCGTTGTAGAACACGCAGTCACCTACCTGGCCGTCTTCCATGGGGAAGATGCGGAATGCCTGCCCCCGCTTCACCACGAATGCGCGACCGTGCTGCGCGGGAATCACAAATTCGTCTGCAATCTTCATCGATTCAGCCTTGGTATGGGTTCCTTACGCTTCTATCGCAGATGCTTTTCCATGCAGCGCTGCGTCAGCGATTCCAGCAAGTTGCTTTGGCGCCTATTCGCGGAGTCTAGCGTCGAGTCTGTGCTGTTGCAATCCGGTGCATCGGGAATCCGTGCAGCACTGGCGGATCATGAGTCCGTCCGAAAACAGGCAACGCATTAGCGAATGAAGGCTTTCCTTGTGGTTGCACGCGTCACCTTTCGAACGGGTAGGGCGGGAGACTTCAGCGGTTTTTGAGGCCGGATGGCCAATCGCAACTCCTTGGAAACAGTTTCCGCAAGCAAGCGCTGCCATGCTGCAAGGACGCGCGGAATCTCGATACTGTCGCCGGGCAGCATCGTCGCCAGCTTTAAAATTGACGTTTCACGCGCCATTCGATAGGCTGGAATCCGCGCAATGTGACCGTTCGGGGTTGTCTGATTCCGTTGCATCGGGCGCTGCTGCATTCCTTGAGGATAATTTACGCACAGGAGCAGGCGATGGGGTATTACAAGGACCTTCGGGAACAGGTGGCGGCACTGGAGAAAGCCGGCAAGCTGCAGCGCATAGACAGGCCGATCAACAAGGACACTGAACTCCAGCCGCTGGTTCGCCTCCAATTCCGCGGGCTACCCGAATCGCAGCGCAAGGCCTGGTATTTCTCCAACGTCGTCGACTCGAAAGGGAGGAAGTACGACATGCCCGTGGTGCTGGGTGCTTCTGCCGCTTCGAGCGAGATTTACGGCATCGGCATGCAGTGTCCGGTCGACCGGATAAGCGAGCGCTGGATCGAAGCACAGGCCAATCCTATACCGCCGCGCACCGTGAGTGCCGGGCCGGCGCAGGAAGTGGTGCATGGCGGAGAAGCAATCCGGAGAGAAGGTCTTGCCATGCTGCCGGTCCCCATTGCAACACCGGGCTTCGACAATGCGCCCTATACGTCGGCCTCGAACTGGATCACGGTCGATCCCGACACCGGCATCCGCAATGTCGGCAACTACCGCGGCCAGATCAAGGCGCCTGACCGTCTCGGGTGTTTTGCAGGGAGCAAAGGACAGGGCGTCTACATTCACTGGCTGAAGTGGAAGGCGAAGCGCAAGCCCATGCCGGTTGCGGCGGTCATCGGCGTCCCGCCGAATATTTCCTATGCGGCAGTGACCAAATTTCCGGACGACGTCGATGAACTGGCGGTTGCCGGGGGACTCGCGGGAGAAGCGGTCGAAATGGTGAAATGCAAGACCATCGACCTGCTGGTGCCCGCATACTCGGAGATAGTCATTGAAGGTTACATGCCGACTGACTCGGTGGAGCCCGAGGGCCCGTTCGGCGAATTCACTGGTTATATGGCAGCCCGCGCCATCACCCTTTTCATGGAAGTAACGGCGATCACGCATCGCAGGAATCCGCTCTACCAGGGATTCGTCAGCCAGTTTCCGCCGTCGGAGTCGAGCAAAATACGGCAGATCTCCTGGGAACAGCTGATGATGAAGATACTCAAGGTGGACCACGGCCTGGATAATGTGCTGGAGGTCGCATACAACGAGGCCACCGGGGCGTTTGCCTTCTGCGTGGTGAAGATCAGGAAGCGCAGTCCCGACGACGCGAAGAGAATTTTCGATGCGTATGTGAAAGGGCTGGGACTGGGCAAGATCGTGGTCGTTGTTGATGAGGATGTGGACGCGCGCGATCCTGAATCGGTACTTTGGGCGACGAGCTACCGCATGCAGCCGCACCGCGATGTCGAGATCCGCGACTGCACTGCGTATCCCCTGGATTACTCTGTCGCGTCGCCTGTGGAGGGTGGGGCGCGTGGTCCCGCGAGCGAGCAGCCGCGCTCCTCATTGCTGTGTATCGATGCCACCACCAAGTGGCCTTATCCGCCGACCTCGCTGCCGAGCAGGCCAATCATGGAGAACGCCGTGAAAATCTGGGAGACCGAGGGACTGCCGCCCCTGAGCCTGAAGAATCCGTGGTGGGGTTATCCTCTGGGTTACTGGCCGGAGGAAAACCGCGAGGAGGCGGAACTCGCTCTGGCCAGCGAGTATTTCAAGACCGGGGTGCGCAACATGCAGGGACGCACCAAGGCATGATATTCCCGGGCTCGATTGGTGAATGGGCCGAATGAAGGCAATCAGAAAGAATTGGAGACGTACATGAAAAATCATTGGATCGGAAAAACTGCGGGCACGATGGCACTCGTGGCGGCTGGCCTTTCACTTGCAACCGGTGCTGCGGCGCAGGACAGTTTTTATAAAGGCAAGACGATGCGCATCATTGTCGGTTTCGGCGCCGGTGGTGGCTTTGATACCTACGCGCGGCTGATCGCACGCCATATGGGCAAGCACATCGCCGGTAACCCGAACATCATTGTGGAGAATATGACCGGGGCGGGCAGCATGCTGGCCACCAATTACATCTACAAGGCTGCGAAGCCCGACGGTCTCAGCATCGCAAGCTTCAGCGGTACCTTGATCATGTCACAACTGCTCGGCCAGCCCGGAATTGAATTCGACGCGCAGAAGTTCGAGTTTCTCGGCATGCCCGCCGTGTCCAATAACGTTTGCGCCCTGACCAAGGCGAGCGGTATCCGCACCTACGAGCAATGGATGGCGGCAAAGACCATAACTCCGCTTTAACTGATGTCCTGACCGCCACGGTAACCACGCCCAGACGCGGAACTAGTTCTCCTATGTGGCTGGGCGTTATCTGCCTCTTTTAACACTGACCAGATTTCTTAGAGCGGAAATATTCGCCCTTTTGGGG
>SHXF01000127.1 GCA_009693435.1 Betaproteobacteria bacterium
ACCGTGGAATGACCTGCGGTTCGGCCTGGGGCCTGTGCCGCAATGCCGGCACAGGCGTGACGCGGAAGCGTCAGTCGAGGCTCAGGCCGATTGCCCTGATCATCCGTTCCCACTGCGGTACTTCACTCTTCATTTCCGCCGCCAGCGCTTCTGGCGTGTTGGTTTCGGGTTCGACTGCCTGCGACAGCAGCCAGGCACGCATTTCAGGCAACTGCACTTCGCTGTTTATTTCACGGTTCAGGCGCGCCACGACGTCCCTGGGCGTGTTCTGCGGCGCCACGATGCCCAACCAGGAATCGACGCCCAGACCTGCTCCATAACCGAGCTCGTCGAACGTGGGCGCATCCGGCATGAGCGACAGGCGCTTCGTGCCCACCACCGCAAGCAGTTTGATCCGGCCGTCTTTCAGGTGCCCGAGCGCCGAAGGCAGGCTGGCCCAGATCGAATCGATGTGGCCCGCCAGCAGCGCGTTCAACGCCGGGTTTGCGCCCTGGAAAGGCACGGGCAGCACATCGACCTGCGTGGACCGTTTGAAGGATTCCATGAGAATGGAATTCGGCGAGCCTATTCCCGGCGAGCCGTAGGTGAGTTTGCCGGGGTTCGCTTGGGCGTGCCGCACATAGTCCTGCAGCGAGTTGAGCGCGCTGTCGCGGCGCACCACCAGTCCCTGCGGCACGCGCCCGAGGATGGCCACCGGCGTATAGGCCGCAGGATCGTAGGGAAGTTTCTTGTACAGGAACGGATTCATCGCGTAGGGCGTGGAAAAAGTCGCATACAGCGTGTGGCCATCGGGCGCGGTCCCGTGCACGAACACAGTGGCAATGATGGTGTTTCCGCCCGGTTTGTTGTCGATGACGATGGATTGACCAAGCCGTTTCGCGAGTCCCACCGACAAGCGCCGCACCACTGTATCGGCGGTCCCGCCCGGCGTGAAGCCCACCACGATCCTGATGGGCCTGCTTGGAAACTCCTGCGCTTCGCCCGCTATGGGCAAGAGCAGTGCGACAACGCAGATCAGCAATCCGCCAACGCGAGACAACATGGATGCTTTCCTCCTTGTGAACAAACGGGCAGCGCGCCGCCGGCTCAGCCTTCCCGCCTGGCAGGCAGCGGATAGCGCTCCAGATGTACCCGATACTCCTCCTCGACATCGATTTCCAGACCGCCGGTGATGCGCACGATGGCGTTGTAGAGCGAGATCACCACGATCAGGTCGGTCAGGCATTCGCGGTCCAGCGCCGCGGCAAGCGTGTCGAACAGCGTATCGGACAGGCGGCACTGCGTGGTCAGTTCGCGCGCGGCGGCCAGGACCGCCTTCTCCAGCGGCGCCAGCCCGCTCCCGTCGCCCCTGGCTTCTGCCGCCACGGCGCGAATGTCGCTGTCGGCAAGTCCTGCCGCCAGGCCGATCTTGATATGGTGCGAGTATTCATAGGGCGAATTCGCCGCGTAAGCAACCGCCAGCACCGCCAGTTCGCGCAACCGCGGCGCGAGCCGGCTGTCCTCCCGGAGGTGCTGCCTGATCGGGCGGAAGGCGCGGGCAGCGCCGGGGCTGTTAGCCATTACCTGGTGCAGGTTGATGCCGCTCGCGACCAGGTCGCGGTGCTCGGGCGCGAGATCGGCCGCCTGCAGAATGGGGAGGCGCGCCAAGGGGGGATACAGCGCGCGCCGTTACGACGTCACCGGCACCTGCGTTCCCCGGGCCCGCTCGGGCCAGTTCTCGGCGGTCCTGCGCTCCTGCCAGCGCTGCAGGATCGCCTCCGGCTCGGGATGGCTGCGGTGATGGTTGAACTGTTCCTCGCTCATGGTCCGTATGGTCATCTCCAGGCGATGGCCGGTAGGATCGAAGAAATAGATCGAGTTGCAGAAATGATGGTCGGTCACGCCGACCACGTCGATGCCGTGTGCCTGCAGGCGCGCCTTGTTGGCGAGCAGGGTATCGCGGTCCTCGACCTCGAAGGCAATGTGCTGGCAGCGATCCACTTTGGCCAGGTCTCCGCCCAGCGGCACTTCGAAAAAGGCAATGTAGGAGCCGTCTTTCAGCTGGAAGAAAATATGTATGTGCGGCGCGTAGATCTTGATCGAGGGAACGTAATCGTTGCTCAGCGCATGCGCGAAGGGCAGGCCGAGAATGTCCTGGTAGAAGTGAACGGTTTCGGCAGCGTCGGCGCAGCGGTATGCGGCATGGTGCAGCTTGGCGAACATGTAGGCCTCCTGCTTGAGCGGTTGGAATTCCGAATTCACTATGGCACGAATGCAGGCACGCGGCAATTTCTTCATATTGTCCTGCAGCCTTGTTCCCCCGCAAGGCCGGCGAGCGGTCGAGTGCCTGCGCAGGTGCGGAGCGTTCGCGCAATAATGCAACCGGTCCCGGAATTGCACAAAATACGAAGAAGATCCGCGCACGGCACGGTACGTAAAGAGGAACGATTCACCATGAAAAAGCGTCTGGCCACAGCACTCGCGATGGCGATCTGCGTCTCGGCGCTTGCGCTGCCGGGCGCCACGCGTTCGCACGCGCAAGCTTTCCCGTCGAAGCCGGTGCGCATCATCGTGCCGGTTACCGCAGGCGGTCTGTCGGACCTGCTCTGTCGCGCCTACGCGCAGGAGTTGGCGAAGCTGTGGGGTCAGCAGGTCATCGTCGAGAACCGTCCGGGAGCGAACACCATCATCGCCGCCGAGGCCACGGCAAAATCGGCGCCCGACGGCCATACGCTGATGTTATCCACGCCGCCTGCGGTATCCATCAACCAGTTCCTGTTCAGGAAACTGCCCTACGATCCCGAGCGCGACCTGGTGCCGGTGTACAACATCGCCTATGCGCCGCCGCTGTTCATCGTCGGCGCCGGCGTACCGGCCAACACCCTGCAGGAGTTCGTTGCGTTGGCGAAAGCCCGGCCCGGGGATCTCGCCTACGGCAGCTTTGGCGTAGGCAGTGTGGCGCAAATCGACATCGAGCTTCTCAGCGCGCGCGCCGGCATGCGCCTCAACCACATCCCCTACAAAGGCATTGCCGATGTGCTGCCGGCGCTGGCGGGCGGGCTCATCCAGTTTGGCTACGCCGGTATCCCGCCGGTCTTGCCGCTGCTGCGCCAGGGCCGTATCCGGGCGCTCGCCGTGGGCGCGCCGCGCCGCGTTGCGCTGCTGCCGGACGTGCCGACGCTGGACGAAGCCGGTTTCCCGGGGTTGGACCTGCGCGGCTGGTTCGGCATCGTCGCGCCAGCCGGCACGCCGCGCGTGGTCATCGACAAGATTGCGGCGGACATGGCGCAAATCTCGGCACGACCGGAGTTCCGCGACAAGGCCATTACCGGCGTCGGACTGGAGCCGATGTTCCAGGCGCCCGACCAGTTCGCCGAATTTCTCAAAGCCGAGCGGGTCAGAAACGCGGAAATCATCCGCACGCTGAAATTGTCACTGGACTGAAACGGGCGTCAAAGCCACACTGCGCCGCCCTGCGCCGCGAAACAATTACCGTTCGTGCACTGCTTCAACTGCCCCTGGGCGCGCCGTAGCGGCGCGCTGGCGAAGCAGCGCGACCAGCGTGTCGAAGACCGGCGTTGCCACGCCGGCCGCGCGTGCGAAATCGGCGGCAGCAACGAAAATCGCGTCGATCTCCATCGGGCGCCCGCGTTCCAGATCCTGCAGCAGCGATGGCTTGTGGGCGGGCATCTGGCGGGGCAGCATCTGTTCCGGTTTCGTTTCGATCGCCGCGCCATACGCGGCCGCGATGGTGCGGCCTTCGGCGAGGATGGCGAGGCACAGCGAGCGCATCTCTTCGTTGGCAGCGATATCGGCCATGGTGCTTCCGGTAATGCAGCAGAGACCGGCGACCGACATGTTCATCAGGAGTTTCACCCAAACCTCGGTGCGGATCGCCGCAGTCACCGGCGCTTCCATGCCTGCCGCAATCATTGCCGCGCTCAGCGCCTGGATGCGCGGGCTGGCCCGGCCATCCGGTTCGCCCAAGACCCACCGGTTGCCGCCATGGTGGCGTATCACCCCGGGGGAAACAACCTCGTTGCTGGAATAGATGGTGCAGCCGATGCTTCTTGCGATGCCGATTTTTTCGTGCAGCGTGCCCTGGGGATCGAGATTGGCACGGCTGCCGTGGCCGTGACGGGCGAGTTCCAGGTGGTACCACCAGGGGATGCCATTCACCGCGAACACCACCGGCGTCTCGGCGCCCAGGAGCGGCAGCAACTGCGGCACGAGCGCAGGCAGGGCGTGGGCCTTCACCGTGACGATGACGCAGTCCTGCGGACCGAGCGCAGCCGGATCATCACTGCAGGCGACCCTGGCCTCGATGGTTTTCCCCTCCGCAAAGAGCCGCACACCGTTGGCGCGAATCGCCGCCAGATTCTCCCCGCGTGCCAGCACGCTGACCGAAACTCCGCCATGCGCCAGTCTTGCGGCGAGGTGGCCCCCGACTGCGCCTGGACCTGCCACGCAGATACGCATGCTGAACTCACGCCCTTTCGGAAATCCGAATTAGAATCGACGTGCGATTATATCCAGCGGTATTGCGTTCGCTGCCGATCATCGCCATCTCGGCGCAAAGGGGCGTCGTCATTGCCAGGGGAGGAGTCAACGGATGAAGCATTTATCGACCAGATGCGCGGCAGTCACCATGGTTTTGCTCACGAGCATCGTGAGCTGTGCCAGCGCGGCCGCGCAGCAGTTCCCCTCGAAGCCGGTGCGCATCATCGTGCCGGTGTCCGCGGGCGGATTGAAAGACATCCTGGTCCGCGGCATCGGCCAGGAGTTGTCGAAGCTGTGGGGCCAGCCGGTAATCGTCGAAAACCGCCTGGGTGCCGCGCACATCATCGCCACCGAACACGTGGTGAAGTCGGCCCCTGACGGGTACACCATACTCGCCACGGACAAACCGTGGACCGCGAACCCGTTCCTCTACGGCAAGCTGCCGTATGACGGGGTGAACGGACTGGTTGCGGCGGTAAATCTGGCGCAGGTCACCGAAGTCCTGCTTGCGAGTTCCCAGGCGCCCTTCGCCAACCTGAAAGAAATGATTGCCTACGCCCGGGCCAACCCGGGTCAGCTGAATTACGGCAGCTTCGGCAGGGGCAGCATCACCCATGTAGATGCCGAGGCGTTCTCCATCGAGGCCGGCGTCAAACTCACCCACATCCCGTACAAAGGCATTGCCGACGTGCTGCCGGCGCTGCTCGGCGGTCAGATCCAGCTCGCGTTTGCGGGCGTGCCGCCGGCGCTGTCGCTGCTCCGCCAGGGGCGCCTCAGGGCGCTCGCTTACGGCGGGCCGCAGCGCTCCCTGGTGTTGCCCGAGGTACCGACATTCACCGAAGCCGGGCTGCCGGGATTCGAATCCTGGACATGGAGCGGTTTGCTGGTGCCGGCGGCGACGCCGCGGCCGGTGATAGAGAAAATCGCCGCTGATGTCGGACGGGTGCTGGCCATGCCCGACATCCGCAGCCGGTACTTCGACAGCGTCGGCATGGAGATGTTGTTCCTCCCTCCGGACAAGTTCGAGGAACGGCTGAAAACCGACCGGGCGCAGTTCGCCGAGTTCGTGAAAACCATCGGCCTGCGGCCGGAATAAGAACGCCATGAAAATAACCGCACTGCGTACCGAAGTCGTCCACATTCCGTTCAATCCGATCATCGGCCACGCGCTGCGTTCCGCTGATTGTGTGCTCGCCTATCTCGAAACCGACGCGGGTCTGGTGGGCGAAGGCTTTGTCTGCACGCTCAACGCCCAGCGCATCCGTGTGATAGACGAGATGGTGAAGAGCCTGGAACCGCTGGTGCTCGGGCTGGACCCGCAACTGGGCGGCAGCTTCAGCGCGCGCGCCTGGGCCGATGTCGGCTTCATCGGCCATGCCGGCGTCTCGCTGATGGGAATAGCAGCAGTCGATTGCGCGCTGTGGGACTTGCGCGGCAAGGCGGCCGGCATGAACGTGTCGCGACTGATAGGCGCCTGCGCGACTGCGGTGCCGGTCTACAACTCCGGCGGACTGTGGGGCAGCCGCTCGCTCGACGAACTGCAGCGGCAGGCGGCCGATCACGTCAAAGCGGGCTGGCGCGCGATGAAGGTGCGCATCGGCGCCAACATCGAGGATGCAGTGGCGCGGGTGCGCGTGGTACGCGAGGCGATCGGGCCGGACATCGCGCTGATGGCCGACCCGCACCAGGCCTATAGCGTGCCGCAGGCCATTCGCCTCGGGCGCATGCTGGAGCCGTACAACCTCGCCTGGTTCGAGGAACCGACTGCGCCCGAAGACCATGCGGGCGAAGCCGCGATCGCAGCCGCGCTGGACACGCCGATTGCAAGCGGCGAGAGCGTTTATCCGCGCGGCATACACGACATGCTGCGCCAGCGCTCCGCCGACATCCTGATGCCCGACATGCAGCGCATGGGCGGGCCGACGCAATTCCTCAAGATCGCGCACCTCGCGGAAGCCTACGACACTTCGATCTCGCCGCACCATCTGCACCAGATGAGCATCGCGCTGGTGGCGTCCCTGAACAACGCAATCTATCTCGAGTACATGCCCTGGTTCGATCCGCTTTTCGGCGACAACATCGAACTCGACGCGGACGGCCGCGCCATTGTCCCGACCCGCCCGGGTTGGGGATTTCCTTTCGACCAGAAGGCGGTCAAGAAACTGAAGGTGAGTTGAACCATGGAAAGAATGACTGCAATGACACCATCCGGCAATCCGGGACGCTACGGTTTGAATGGGCGCCTGGGGGCAGACAGCCGGAGCCATTTCTCGTTTGGTTGCGCGGCCTGCCAGCCGCGCACCGCGCGCCGCGCCGGCCCACGGCACCGAACCACTGCAGCGAGCGTGGAGAACATGGCCGCGGGTGCAGCCAGCGCAACCAGCGCAACCAGCGCAACCAGCGCTACCAACGCTACCAACGCGACGGCAGGCACTGCACCCACACCGACTGCGGCCGATATCGCCGCGCGCAAGATTATCGACGTGCACCATCACCTCATGCCGCCGCGCTACTTCGAAGAGGTCGGGGCGGAGCGCATCTTCGGGCGTTCTTCGCGAAAGGCAAGCGGACCGTTCCAGTGGACACCGCAGGCCTCCATTGAAGCGATGGACCGCAACGGCATTGCGAGCGCCATCACGTCGATCTCGGCGCCAGGCACCTGGTTCGGCGCGGACCTCGACAGCCGGAAAATCACCCGCTACTGCAACGAGTACGCGGCGCGCATGGTGGCCGATTACCCGGGCCGTTTCGGCATGTTCGCGGCGTTGCCGCTGGCAGACGTGGAAGGCTCGCTGCGCGAAATCGAATACGCGCTGGATACGCTCCAGGCCGACGGCTTCTGCCTCATGACCAGCTACGACAACAAGTGGCCCGGCGACGAGGTCTTCAAGCCGGTGTTCGACGAACTCAACCGGCGCAAGGCGCTGGTGTTCTTTCACCCGACCGTGTCGGCGGCCTGCACCGGACTGATCTCCTTCGTGCCGGAAGCCGTGGTCGAGTTTCCCTTCGACGCGGTGCGCGCGGTGATCAGCCTGCTCTACAGCGGCACCTTGTCACGCTGCAGCGACATGCGCTTCATCTTTCCGCACGCGGGCAACGCCGTGCCTACCCTGAAGGCGCGCATTTGCCGCGTGGTGGGCAATGACAAGGTGCTCGCATCGCGCCTGCCGAATGGTCCCATGCATGAATTGCAGAAGCTCTATTTCGATATCGCGCTCTCCGCGCGTCCCGAAACGCTTGGGCCGCTGATGCAACTTGTGACTGCGAAGAACGTGCTCTTCGGCAGCGACTTTCCGTTTGCCAACAAGGGCGCGTCGCTGGAAGAAAACCTCGCAGGCTTCTACGACTACGGCTTCAGTCCGGCGGATCTGCAAGCCATCGAGCACGGCAGCGCCGAAGCGCTGTTGCCGCGGTTTGCGCAGCGGCGATGATGTTCGGACCGGCTAATTCGCCGAATATACGTAGCGTGCGCCATGCGCACGAATCCACGATGCGAACGATCTTCTTCGCCGCAGGTATATGCGTCACGCTCGCAGTATCCGGAATCCCGTCCGCGCTCGCCCAGTCTTTCCCGGCGAAACCGGTGCGCATCGTGGTTCCCTTTCCGCCGGGCGGCGGCGGGGACACGGTCGGGCGCGTGGTTGCGCAGCGGCTGACCGAAAGCTGGGGACAACCGGTCATCATCGAGAACCGGCCCGGAGGCAATACCATCATTGCAGCCGAATTCGTTGCCAAGTCGCCGCCCGATGGTTACATGCTGTTCCTGGCCATCGACTCGTCCCTGACCATGAATCCCAGCCTGTACCGCAAGCTGCCCTACAATCCGGAGACCGACCTCGCGCCGATTTCGATGATCAACTCGACGGCGCTGATCCTCACCGCCAATCCGAAGTTCCCGGCGAAATCGGTGAAGGAACTGGTGGCCTACGCCAAGGCCAACCCCGGCAAGGTCAATATCGGTTCGGGCGCGCTGGGGGCGCAGCTTGGCGTCGAATTGTTCAAGCTCACCACCGGCACCGACATGGTCTACGTGTCCTTCAAGGGCAGCGGTCCCACCTTTCAGGCGCTGCTGGCCGGGGACATCGATCTCGCCCTGGCCGACATCACCACCTTCGGCCCGCCTGCCAAGGAAGGGCGCCTGACCGGCATCGCCACCACCGGGTTGAAGCGCGACGTGTCCGTGCCGAATGTGCCGACCGTTCACGAATCGGGTTACCCGGGTTTCGAAGTGCGCGCCTGGTTCGGCTTGTTCGCCGCGGGCGGCACACCGCGCCCCATCATCGATCGCATCCACGAGGAGCTGGTCAAGACCCTGACCCAGCCTGCGGTGCGTGCACAGTTCCTCGCGCTCGGCCGGGAAGTCATCGTCAGCACGCCGGAGGAACTCGCGGCGGCGGTGCGCACGGAAACCGCGCGCTGGGCGCCTTTGATCAAATCCCTGGGCGTGCGACTCGATTGAATCCCTTTTCTGAAACAGGCGAGCGCCGATGAATTTCGCGCTACCGGTGTTGCACAACGACGGCTGGGACCGCCAGATCCGCAAGCCCGAAGTCCCACTCTTGCCGGCGGGCGCATGCGACTGCGCCGTTCACGTCTACGGGCCGCCGCAGGCGAGCGCGCTGGACGCGGCACGGCGCTACGAGCCGCCGCGTGCAACAGTCGACGACCTGATCCGCTTGCACGACACGCTGGGTATCAGCCGGACGGTGCTGATCCAGCCGACCAGTTACGGCGCCGACCACGGCGTGCTGCTGGATGCGCTGGCGAGGGGCAAGGGACGCTTTCTCGCCACCGGCCTCATCGACGACGACACTACGGACGCGGAGATGACGCGCCTCGGTGAAGCGGGTGTGCGCGGCGCGCGATTCAACTGGCTGGGACGCACCGTCTGGGACCGGCCGCGTTTCGAGCGCGCTGTGGCGCGCCTCGCCGCGCACGGCTGGATCGCCCTGGTGCATGGCACGGCCGATGAAATGCTCGAGCGCAGGGAGATGCTGCTGAACGTGCGCGTTCCGGTGGTCATCGACCACATGCTGCACTGGGACCTGGCCCGCAGCCACGGTAGCGGCGAGCACATCGATTTCGTTCTCGACCTGCTTGGCCGCGGAAATTTCTGGATGAAGCTGTCCAACGCCGACCGCATCTCGCGCGAGGATGCCGGCTTCAACGACACCCAGGGCCTCACGCGGCGCTTCATCGAAGCGGCGCCCGACCGTGCCATCTGGGCGACCGACTGGCCCCACGTGCTCTATCGCAAGCCGCGCGTGCCGAATGACGCGGAGCTGGTGGAACTGTTTTTCCGCACCGTGCCGGAGCCGTCGCTACGCCAGAAGATTCTGGTCGATAACCCGGCTGCGCTGTTCCGGTTTGCTGCAGATGATCGGCGCGCTGAAGCCGCGCCCTACGTCTGAGTCCCGCGCCATCGCTGTTGGGCACGGATTCATCGCGCCATGGTTGCCGGGATGCCGCCGAAGTTCGGCGCGCTGAAGCTGCGCCCTACATATCCGAGTCTTGAGCCACCGTCGTAATGCGCGGATTTATCGCGCCATGGTTACCGGGATGCCACCGATGTTCGGCGCGCTGAAGCTGCGCCCTACATATCTGAGTCTTGAGCCACCGCCGTAGGGCGCGGATTCATCGCGCCAGGGTTGCCGGGATGCCGCCGAAGTTCGGCGCGCTGAAGCTGCGCCCTACATATCTGAGTCTTGAGCCACCGCCGTAGGGCGCGGATTCATCGCGCCATGGGTGCTACTTGAAAAACTCGCGATACAGCTCGTAGCTCCTGGCCACGTATTCGTTCAGGTCGCGGCTGTTGCGGTAGAAGATCGGAAAGCGCAGTTCCTTCATCCCCTTGACGAACTCCGGTTCCCGGATTGCGCGCGCGAACCCCTCCTCGAGTTTTTTGACTATTCCTTCCGGGACCCCCTTTGGAACCTGAACGCCAAAAAACAGCCGCAGCGGCATGTCATAGCCGAGTTCCTTCAGTATCGGTGTGTTCGGGTATTCGTCAGCCCGTTCCTCGCGCCACAGTACCAGCAGTTTCGTCTTGCCCGCTTCTATGTAAGACGAGCTGAAATCGCCTGCCACCATATCGACGTGCCCGCCCAGCAGCGCTGTCTCCCCGGCCCCGGCGGCGCCGAACGGGATGTGGACAAGTTCAACATTTTCCTTTTGCCCGATCTTGAGCATCACGGTCGGAGCGAGGCCGATTGCGGTGGCACCGAACGACATTTTTTTGTTCTTCTGTCTTGCCTCGCCGATGATGTCCTTGAGGCTGTTGTAGGGCGAATCGGCGCGGACGATCAAACCGGGATTGGAGGTGGAGAACTGCATCACTTGCGTGAAATCGTTGATCGGGTGGAACGGCACCTTCTGTATGAAAGGCACGACTGTCATAGGACCGAAGGCGGTAAAGCCGATGGTGTAGCCGTCCGGCCGGGATTTCGCGAGTTCCGCGATACCCAGGGTCAACCCGGCCCCAGGCTTGTTGACCGGGATGATCGGTTGGCCGATGTATTTTTCGGCGCTGCGGAGCAGCAGACGTATAGACAGGTCGGCGGCAACCCCCGGCGGAAGCGGGATGATGAAAGTGATCGGCTTGCTGGGGTAAGCCGCCACGTCGGCCTGCTGGGCCTGTGCGTGTCTGCCTGCAACCAGCGCGACGAAAAGCGCAGCGGACAGCAATACACATAGCGATTTGATGATCGCCGGTAACCCGGTTCTTCCGTACATTTCGTGCACTCCATTCAATAAAATACCCGATGCAAGCGGGTGGAACTGGTTCAGCCTACGGTGTAGCGCCGCACCGCCTCTTCGTTCAACGAGAGTCCCAGGCCCGGCGTGTCGGGCACGGCAATCTTGCCGTTTGTGATCCTAAGGGGTTCGGCCAGTATTTCATCGCGTAGCGGATTCTCGCCGACGTCGTATTCCAGGAGTTGTGGCACCGGCTCGAATTCCGAATGCGGATTCGGCGGGAGCGATGCGGCAAAATGCAGCGCCGCGACCAGCCCGACGCCGCTCGACCACGCGGCCGGCACGATGCGCGTATTGTACAGACGGCACAGTTCGGCGATGCGCCGCGCTTCATCGAGCCCGCCGCAGGCGCACACCGCCGGTTGCGCGATGTCGATGCAGCCGTTCTCCAGCAGGCGCAGGAAATCATGCGCAGAGTGATGCGCCTCGCCGGTCGCGACGGGGATCATCCCCTGCGCGCGCAGATGCGCGTAGCCGCGGTAGTCATGCGGCTTGAGCGGTTCTTCATACCATGCGATGCGGTAGGGCGCGATGCGGCGCATGCTCTCCAGGGCCACGTCGGCGCTGTAGTTCGCATTCG
>SHXF01000128.1 GCA_009693435.1 Betaproteobacteria bacterium
TAGCGATTTATTGCTGCAATGCCGCGAGTAGTCGATTGGATGACGGCTTCCGACCCAGAGCGGTCATTGGTGACCGACGGTTTGGCACTGCTTTCGTGGCACGCAGTCTAGAGGAAGTACGGTGCTGGTTTTCACGGTTTGTTAGTACATGTTGACGCCGGCGCTGAATTGACCAGGAGTGCCGGTTTCGGTTTGACCAGGGTGCGCCCAATGAATGCTCTGGTCAGTCGCTGATCGGCACTACCCCTCTAAACTGCTCAATTTTCGGTCGGCGTCAACATGCACCTCGCCGATTCGCATCCGCAGGCGGGCCTCGCGCTAGCGATCGGCACGGCGGAACGCGCGCATTTCTACAAATAGATGGTGTGGCTAACCAATACACTGCAGGCCGCGCTCATCATCTACTTCTATCCGGAGCGCTGAGTCAATGAAGGCAACGCGGCGGGCGCGGCGGAAGTGAAGGCGCATGCAGAAACGAAGATCGGCGCGATGCTCGATCAGATGGACGCGCACCTCGCCGCGCACGGCAAGGACTGGTTCTCCGGCGGGCGCTACAGCGCGCTGGATCCCTACGCCTTCCTCATATGCCGCTGGACGCGCGGCTTCGGCCGCCCGGCGCGCAGCCTGCCGCACCTCGGGCCGTATTTGAACAGGATGCTCACCCGCCCGGCCGTGCAGCGCGTGATCGCAAAAGAAAAGCTGCCCGTGCCCTACGTCTGGATCTTCGGCGACCAGCCGTAGGCCCTGGCGCAGGCGCCGCCCATCAGCATCGCCCTTTCATCCTTGCTCAGGCGGTCGGTCAGGCGGAAGGGCTCTACGGCCTGTTCGTAGTTGACCACCGCGAAGGCACGGGTCCAGTCGGTGCCCCACAGGCAGCGCTGGAAACCCCAGGCGTCGAACACGCGGGCGAGCGGCTCCCAGATATCCGGGAAGGGATACGGTTCCCTGGACAGTGTGCAGGCGCCGCTTACCTTGATCACGACGTTCTTGCGCTTGGCGAGGTTCAATACCTTCGGCAAGTCGGCCAAGGGCTGTGGCGACAGGGCGTCCGGCGTGCGGGGCTGCATGATACCCAGGTGGTCGAGGATGAATCGCGTGTCAGGGTGGCGGTCGATCAGCGCCTTGCCCGCGTCGAGGTTGCCCCAGCACAGCATGTTGACGGGAAAGTCGTGCCGGACCGCTTCGCGCAGGATCCGGTCGATGCCCGGGTGGTTCGGGTCGTTTGCCCGCTCCTTTGTCACGATGATGCGGATGCCGACGGTGCCGGGTGTCTTCTTCCATTCAGCGATGACATCGGCCACCGCCGGATTGTCCGGATCGACCGGTTTGACGAGGGCAAGCCGGCCGGGATGCGCCTTTTGCACTTCCACTGCATAGCTGGCGTCGTACCGGTACATGGAAAAGGAGGAGATGAAGATCGCGCCGTCGACGCCGACCTTGTCCATCGCCGCCACCATCTCGTCACCAGTGACATGCGCCGGCCAATTCGGCAAGGTGTCCCAGGGCCGTTTCGGGGTGTTCGCTTCATAGGCGTGGACTTGGGAATCAATGATCGTCATTTTTCAGGATCCAAATTCAGAACGAAGTAGTTTTGCCGCCGCCACCATCGAGCGCAGCTTGCCGTCGGTCACCTCGCGCGGCAGGTACTTCATGCCGCAGTCCTGGGCGAGGATCACGTCTTCGGGCCGCAGGTAGCGCAGCGCTTTCCTGATTCGTTCGGCCACGGTTTGCGGCGTTTCGATCGTCTGGTCGAGCAGATCGGTGCAGCCGACCATGATCTGCTTGCCCCGCAAGCCTTCGAGCACCTTGCAATCGAGCTTCGACTGCGCTGTCTCGAAAGAGATCTGCCTGCAACTGCAGCCGGCGAGCTCGGGCAGGAAGGAATAGCCCGAAGGCCGTGCGTGGATGATCGCGGCGTAGCCGAAGTAGATGTGCACCGCGGTCGTGCCGGTGACGCCTTCCAGCGCGCGGTTGAGCGCCGCCAGGCCGTATTCGCGCGCCTTCTCGGGCCGCGCCTGCATGTAAGGCTCGTCCACCTGCACCACGTCCGCGCCCGCGGCGAAGAGATCGCGGATTTCCTCGTTGACCGCCGCGGCGTAGTCCATGGCGCATTCGGCGTCCGACTTGTAGAAATCGTTCTGCGCCTGCTGGCTCATGATGAACGGGCCGGGGACGGTTATCTTCACTTTCCTTGCAGTATTTTTCTTCAAAAAGAGCAGGTCCTGGACTTCAACCGCGTGCTTCCGGCGAATCTTCCCTGCCAAGCGCGGCACCGGGTTCGGGTTGCCCGAGCGGTCGAGCGCGCTGCCCGGGTTGTCGATGTCCACGCCTTCCAGCGCGGTGGCGAAGCGGTTGGAGTAGCTCTCGCTGCGGATCTCACCGTCGGTAATGATGTCGATGCCGATTTGTTCCTGCGCGCGGATCGCGAATTAGGTAGCATCGTCCTGCGCCTGCGCGAGCCGTGGTTCGGCAATGCGCCACAGCTCCTTCGCGCGCATGCGCGGCGGAAAGCGGCCGCCGAGCTTCTTGCGGTCGATCAGCCATTCGGGCTGCGGGTAGCTGCCGACCAGTGTCGTTGGGAACAGCATGTGGTGGCGGGGATTGTAGACTAGGCGGCATGGCTACCACCTATCCCGTTGCGCGCTGGAAAATCGGGTCCGCGACCATCACGCGCGTGGTCGAGATCGAAGGTTCCTCGCCCTGCACGTTCTTCTTCAGGGAGAGCAGGCCGGAGCAATTGCTGCAGCACGCCTGGTTGCAGCCGCACTTCCTCACCGAAGAGGGGCGCGTGCGCGCCGCGATCCACTGTTTCGCCGTCCAGTCTGTTGAATGTTGCCTCGAATTGACCCGCCTTTCCACAAACGCCTGACCCGCATTGAATCGTGACATCTAACTGACGATGCACGGGATACTTAACGTAAGAATGGGTCAGCGCAGGATGGAAATACGGGTCAATCCGGAACGGAAATCAACAAC
The DNA here is from genome assembly GCA_009693435.1 of Betaproteobacteria bacterium. The sequence continues at coordinate 2,977 of SHXF01000128.1, forward strand.
CTACTGGTTCCACATCCTGCTCTACCTCGTCTTTGCCGCGACCGGCCTGGGGATGTTCGGCGCATCGTTCTTCATCCCGGCCCGCTAGAATTATCTTTCCATGCTGAGCACCGCCGACAACGAAATCCTGGTCCGCACCAACGAGGGCACTCCGATGGGCGAATACTTTCGGCGCTACTGGCTGCCGGTCGCGCTCTCGAAGGAGATGCCCGCGCCCGACAGCCCGCCGATCCGCGTCAAGGCGATGGGCGAGGAACTGGTCGCCTTCCGCGACACGAACGGCAGGGTGGGGCTGGTCGAACCACGCTGCGCGCACCGCGGCACGAGCCTCTTTTTCGGGCGCAACGAGGAATGCGGCCTGCGCTGCGTGCACCACGGCTGGAAGTACGACGTGGAGGGCAAGTGCGTGGACATGCCGAACGTCGAGCCCGACGCCGCCATGCGCGGCAAGATCACCATCAAGGCCTATCCGACGCGGGAGTTCGGCGAGATGGTGTGGGCCTACCTCGGGCCACGCGAAGTGATGCCCGAACTGCCGCAACTCGAGCACGGCATGCTGTCCGCGCCGCACTGCTACGTCACCAAGCGCCTGCAGCAGTGCAACTGGGCGCAGTCCATGGACGGCGCGGTGGACACGGCGCATTTCTCTTTCCTGCACATGCCGGCGCCCAAACAGGTATCCAACGTGAACGCTACTGTCGCCGCGGACGAGCGGCGCGTCCGCTGGCTGCGCAGCGACCCGATGCCGCGCTTCACCATCCTCGACCATGACGTCGGCTTCGTCGTCGGCGGCGCGCGCAAGGCCGACGGCAAGGACCTGTACTGGCGCATCACGCAGTTCATGCTACCGACGCACTCCATCACGCCTTCGGCCATGCCGGGCGAGGTCTACTACGGCTATACGTGGGTACCGGTGGACGACGAATCCTGCTGGATCTACATCTACGGTTGGCACCCGGACCGGCCGATCACCGTTGAGGAACGCGCCAGGTTCGACAAGGGCGGCTATGGCCAGTTCGCCGAGCTCGGGCCCGGCTACGTGCCGCTGCGCAACCGCTCTAACGACTACCTCATCGACCGCGAGAAACAGAAGAAGGTCTCCTTCACCGGCGTGCACGGCATCGCCGAGCAGGACACCATGGCGCAGGAAAGCCAGGGCGCCATCGCCGACCGCAGCAAGGAACACCTGACCGCCTCCGACATCGGCGTGGTGCACTTTCGCCGCCTGATGCTCAATGAAGCGAAGAACCTGCGCGACGGAAAGGAGCCGGCGGCGGCGCAACATCCCGAGGGCTACCGCCTGCGTTCCGGCGGCGCCGTGCTATCTGGGGAATTGTCGTTCGAGGAAGTCATGAAGCAGCGCTTCGGCAGCGCCACGGGGAAGGTGACCTCATAAATGGAAAACAGCGTCCTGCATGGCGGGTGCATGTGCGGCAAGGTCAAATACGAACTGCGAGGTGATCCCATCGTCACCTACTACTGCCAATGCGGCAAATGCCGCAAGCAGAGCGGCTCGTCCTTCGCCACCAATGTGATCTTCAGGAAGGAGCACCTCGTGTTCGTCGAGGGCGAGGAGGCAATCTCGCGCTGGAACTCCAGCCCCGGCAAGCACCGCTACTTCTGCTCCGCCTCGCCGCTCTGCAGCCACGGCGAGAACCGGAAGCACATCGTCTCCGTGCGCGCAGGCACGCTCAGCGACCCCTTGCCGCTCGCGCCCTCCGTTCACGCCTTCGTCGCCCACAAGGCCAACTGGGTCGAGATCAACGACGATTCGCCCCACCACCCGGAGTACTTCGCTTGAGAATATTTTTAGCGTTCTTGATTTTGTTTTTCAACTCCCCGACAAAAGCCCAGGACTATCCCACCAAATCCATCACCGCGATTATTCCGTTCTCCTCTGGCAGCGCGAGCGACGTCATCGCGCGCCTAGTGCTCAACCGCATGGAGGGCCCGCTGGGGCAGCGTTTCGTCGTCAGCAACATTCCCGCGGCGGGCGGCGTTTCCGGCACGCTGAGCGCGAGCAAGGCCGCGCCCGACGGCTACACCATCGTCATGGGCGCCGCGGGCCCGACGGTGGTCAACAAGATCCTCAACCCGAAGCTGGGCTACGACCCGGAAAGGGATTTTGACGCGATCTCGCTCTACGCCAGCCTGCCGAACGTCGCCGTCGTGAGCACCAAGCTGCCGATCAACACGTTGATTGAGCTGGCCGACTACGCGCGCAGGCATCCGAAGACGCCCTACGGTTCGGTCGGCAACGGCAGCTCGCAGCACCTGGCCGGCGCGCTCTTCGAGCAGCTGACAGGCGCGCAGATGCAGCACGTGCCGTACCGCATCACTTCGCAGATGCAGACCGACATGATGTCGGGCACCATGCCGGTGAGTTTCCAGCTCCTGCCCAATGTGCTGGGCAACATCAAGGCTGGCCACCTGCGCGCGTTGGCGGTTGCGAGCACCCGGCGCCTGGCCGCGATTCCCGACGTTCCCACCGCCGCCGAAGCGGGCTTGAAAGGCTTCGAATCCGCGGCATGGTTCGGCTTCCTGGCCCCGAAGGGCACGCCGCGCGGGGCGGTGGAGCGGCTAAACCGGGAGGTCGCCGCCGCCGTGGCCGACCCCGCCGTGCGAAACCGCTTCACCGAATTCGGTGCGGAGCCGCTAACCTCCACGCCTGAGGAACTTGCAAAGTACATCTCCGCCGAAGTGGCGAGGTGGCGGGAGATCATTACCCGCGGCGGAATTACCTTGGAGTAGCCCGGAGGGGGACGCATGAACCGCTGGATGCATGTATTGCTGGCTGCCTGCCTGCTTACGGCGTTGCCGACGCAAGCGCAGAAATTTCCGTCGAAGTCGATCAAGCTCATCGTGCCGGTCCCCCCGGGCAGCGGCGTCGACCTCATCTCGCGCACGCTGGGGGCGAAGATGTCCGAGCAGATGGGCGTGCCGGTGGTGGTGGAGAACCGCGGCGGCGCGAGCGCAGCGATCGGCACCGACCTGCTCGCCAAGTCGCCGCCGGACGGCTACACCATCATGATGGGCTACACGGTGCACGCCACCAACCCGATTTTCAATTCCAAGCTGCCTTACGACACGCTGCGCGACACCGCGCCGATCGTCTACGTCTGCTACATCCCGCTGGTGCTGGTGGTGCATCCGTCGGTGCAGGCGATCACGGTGCAGGAGCTGATCGGCCTTGCGCGCGCGAAGGCGGGTGCCATCGCCTACGCTTCGGGCGGCGCGGGCGCCGGCGCGCACCTGTCCGGCGAACTGTTCCGCCTGATGACGAAGACCGACGTCACCCACGTGCCTTACAAGGGCAACGCGCCGGCGGTGGTTGACCTGCTGGGCGGGCAGGTGCACATGATGTTCGACATCATCACCACTTCGCTGCCGCATGCCCGCGCGGGCAAGCTGCGCGCGCTGGCGGTGACGAGCGCCAAGCGCTCCTCGCTCGCACCCGAGCTGCCGACCATGATCGAGGCGGGGCTGCCCGCCTTCGAGACCACCGGCTGGTACATGATGATCGCGCCGGCCGGCGTGCCGAAGGACGTGATGAACACGCTAAACTCCGCGATCAACCGCGCGATGAAGGAGCCGGACGTCGGCGCCAAGCTCGCCGCCCAGGGCGTGGAGTGGGTGGGCGGTTCGACGGCCGACGCGGATGCCTTCCTGCGCAACGAAATTGCGCGTTGGAACAAAATTGCAAAAGAAGCGGGAATGAAAGCGGAATGAAGCTGGTCGATCTTCATTCGCACTGGGGCACGAAGAAGGGCTACGTGCTGCGCACCGCGGCTGAGCTCGCGCGCCAGAAGCACACCTGGAATTCGGAGCCGAAATACCACACCGAGGAGGGGATGGTGGCCTACTTCCGTTCGCAGAACGTGCGCGCCATCCTCGACTTCGGTTTCACCAAGAACATGCCGGTGGCCGAGGCGCGCGAGTTCCACGACTACGGCCTGGAGACCGTCCGCAAGTATCCGGACGCCGTCCTCGGCCTGTGGCTGCAGATCGATCCGAAGTCCGGCGCCGAGGGCGCGGCCGAGTTCGAGCGCTGCATCAAGGCGAGCGCGGGTTTCGTCGGCATCGGCATTTCCGGCTCGGGTACGGGCTATCCCGCCTGCGACCCGGTCTACGACCCGTTCTACGAAGTGAGCATCGCCCACAACCGGCCCGTGCTGGTCTTCGTCGGCACCACCGGCGCGGGCGCGGGACTGCCCGGCGGCGGCGGCATGATCCTCGACGACTGTCACCCGCGCCACATCGACCGGCTCGCCGCGCGGCGCCCGAAGCTGAACATCATCGCCGCGCGCCCGGCCTGGCCCTGGCAGGAGGAGATGATTGCGGTGATGATCCACAAGCCGAACGTCTGGACGGAACTGCACGGCTGGGCGCCTAAGTACCTCACCGAGTCGCTCAAGCGCGACATCGCGCGGCGGCTGAAGACGCGCGTGATGTTCGGCGCGGACTACCCGCTCTTTACCTACGAGCGGCTGGTCGGCGAATGGCGCGCGCTGGGTTTTGGCGATGACATCCTCGAGAACGTCTTCCACCGCAACGCCGAGGCGCTCTTCGCGAAGGTCATGCCCGGGCTGAAGGTCTGACTTGGACCTGTCCCTGAAGGGCAAGGTCGCCGTCGTCGGCGGCTCGAGCCAGGGCATCGGCTACGCGATCGCGCACCTGCTCGCGGCGGAGGGGGCCAGGGTTGCCGTCGTTGCGCGACGAGAAGATCTTTTGCTTTCGTCTTCCAAGCGTATTTCATCGGAGACAGGAGCAGAAATATTTCCTGTAAAAGCCGATATTCGAAATGCCGAGGATTGCGGCCGAATCATTTCCTCGACGGTCGACAAATTCGGACGGCTCGACATCCTGGTCAACAACGACGGCGCGCCGCCGCTAGGGCTGCTCGCCCACTTCGACGACGCCGCCTGGGCCGCCGCCGTGGACCGCAACCTGATGAGCGTGGTGCGCCTGTCGCGCGCCGCGCTGCCGCACCTGAAGAAGGCGGGGCGGGGAACCATCGTCAGCATCACGGCGCTCTCCGCGCTGCAGCCGATCGCGAAGTTCGGCCTCTCGGTGGCCACTTGGGCGGGTGTCATCGGCTTCGCCAAGACCCTGTCGCTCGAAGTCGCCGCCGACAACATCACTGTCAACACCATTTGCCCGGGGCGCATCGCCACGGGACGCATCGCCAAGGTGTTCGACGATAAGGCGGCCGAGCTCGCCAAGCAGGTACCGCTGGGGCGGTTGGGCAGGCCCGAGGAGATCGCCGGGTTGGTCGCCTTCCTCGCCTCACCCTGGGGCGCCTACCTCACCGGCGCGACCTTCCATGTCGACGGCGGTCGCCGCGCGAGCCTGCTGTGAAGATGCTGCAGATCGACGAGAACCTCGCGTACCCGCGCTATTCGCAGGCGCTGGATTTCGCGCAGCTCGAGCGCGACTACCCGCCGCCGCCGGAATTCTTTCAGACCGTCTACCGCATGCCGCGGCCGCAACTGGACGCGCTGAGGGAAAAGCGCTTCCTCGCGCTCATTCGACGCGGCTGGGAGATTCCTTTCTTCAGCAAGCGCTGGAAGGCGGTGGGCCTCGCGCCGGGCGATATCCGCTTGCTCGCGGATATCCGCAAGATCCCGCCCTACACGGTGCACGATACGAGAAAGAGCATCGAGGAATTCCCGCCTTTCGGCGACTTCATGGGCATCGACCCGGTGAAGAACCCGATGCCGCTGGTGCTGCAGACGAGCGGCGGCACTACCGGGTTGCCGCGGCCGATGCTCTATGCGCCGCAGGACCGCGAGACCATGGCGATCCTCGGCGCGCGGCGCTATGCCATGCAGGGCATGCGGCCCGGCGACAAGGTGCTCGCCGCGCTGTCGCTGGGCCTCACCAACGGCGGCTTCGCCCTGCGCGACACGATCTGGAAGTACATCGGCGCGATCCCGGTGATGACCGGCGGCGGCAACACCACGCCGACCCGGCGCCAGATCGAGATCATGCAAAGCTGGGGTATCGACATCATCTGCTCCTTTCCCGCCTACCTGCGCCACCTCGCGCTGACCGCGCGCGACGAGATGAAGATCGATCCGCACTCCCTCGGCGTGCGCGCGCTGCACTCGCACATCGGCATCGAGGACCGCTCGAAGATCGAGGCGCTCTGGAACGCGCCGTGCTACGACATGTACGGCACCAACGAGAGCGGCATGATGGCCTGCGAGTGCACGCACCAGGCCGGCATGCACATCATGGAGGACGCCGTGATCCTCGAAATCGCCGATCCCGAGACCGGCGAGATCCTGTTTGAGGGGGAAAAGGGCACGGTCTACATCACCACGCTGTACCGCTGGGGCGCGCCCTCCATCCGCTTCAACGTCAACGACATCTCGGCGCTCAAGCCGGCGGGCTGCGCCTGCGGCAGCACGTTCGGGTTCCTAAACAAGATCTTCGGGCGCAACGACAATATGATCAAGTTGCGCGGCGCTAACGTCTTCACCGAGGCTATCGGCGTGGCCGTCGCCGCCGACCCGCGCTCGAACGGGGAGTTCTTCTGCGTCGTCGAGAGAATCGGCGAGGCGCAGACCGACGAAATGACCGTCATGGTCGAACTCCTCGACCCGCAGCGCGACGGCGCTGCCGCCAAGGCAGACATCGAGCGGCGCCTGAAGGAAGTCACCGGCGTGCGCCTGACGGTCACGACCCACGGCAAGGGATCGCTCGACGGCCACACCGGCACCTCGCAGACCTCCAAGCTCAAGCGCCTGCTCGACAAGCGCAAGTAGTCGGATTCCAGACGCAACCACCGGAGAGAGCCATGATCTACGAAATGCGGACCTACGACATCAAGCCGCGCTCCCAGCTCGAATTCGTCAAGCGCTTCGGCGAGGCCTACGAGAAGCGGCGGCAGTTTTCGGAACTGGCCGCCTTCTGGACAACTGAGATCGGGCCGCTAAACCAGGTGATCCACGTCTGGCCCTACCAGGACCTCGACGAGCGTGATCGCATCCGCGCCGCGGCGATCGCCGCCGGCGGCTGGCCGCCCAACACCTCCGAATTCATCGTCGCCATGCGCTCCGAGATCATGCTGCCGTGGCCGGATTCGCCGCTGCTTCCCAAGGGCGACCACGGGCCGTATTTCGAAATGCGCACCTACACCATCAACCCAGGCGACCAGCCGAAGGTGCGCAAGGCCTGGGAGAAGCCGCTCGCCGCGCGCCTCAAGTTCTCGCCCGTGATTGCGCAGTGGTTCTCGGAGCTGGGCGCGCTCAACAAGTTCGTCCACATCTGGCCCTACAAGTCGCTCGACGAGCGCGCCGCGGTGCGCAAGCTGGCGATCGCCAGCGGCGTCTGGCCGCCGGCGCCCAGCCCGGGCGCCGACCACTACGCCACCGTCGTGCAGGAAACGAAGATCCTCGTCGCCGCGCCGTTCTCGCCGCTGAAGTGAAAGGGGAGAGGCAAGCATGAAAGTCATTCGGGAAATTCTTTTCGCCGCATTGCTCGGCTGTGCGCTAGGCGCGGGAGCGTAAAACTTTCCAACGCGGCCCATCTCCATCGTGGTGGCGTTCTCCGCCGGCGGCCCGACCGATTCGATTGCGCGCATCCTCGCCGCGCGCATGTCGGGCGCCATCGGCCAGACCGTGGTGGTCGAGAACACCACCGGCGCGGGCGGCACCATCGGCGTCGGCCGGGTGGTGAAGGCCGCGCCCGACGGTTACCTCATCGGCATCGGCCACATCGGCACGCACGTGGTCAACGGAGCGATCTATCCGCTTCCGTACGACCTGCTCACCGATTAGAGAACTGTTTTGGAAAGATGGATTAGTAAGGATCTGGATTTTGTTCTTTCTAATTAGATTTTCTTCTGTACCCATGAATCCCGAAGAGTCACTGTGCGGTTGAATTCGCACCGATTGTGGGTGAAGTAGCCGTGCCGCTCAAATTGGAGGTGATATTCCTGAGTGTGTCTCAGGCTTGGCTCGAGTTGCGACGCAATTGTCTTTTTTGAGTCCGTGTTCAAATCTTCAATGCCTTTCGGGTGCTCGGCTTTGAACAAGCGGTCGTAGAGATGTACCTTTGTTTCGTGGGCGTGCTTCGCACTGACCCAATGAATGTTTCCCTTCACCTTGACCGCGTCCGCGCCGCGTGTGCCTGAGCGGGTCTCCTCCAGGTACTTGCAGCGCACGGTGTCGGTGGCTTTGTCGTAGCCGATGCATTCGATCACATAGGCGTAGCGAAGTCTTACCTTGTTGCCCGGAAACAGGCGGAAGTAGCCCTTGGGCGGGGTGTCCTGGTAGTCCTCGCGCTCGATCCAGAGTTCGCGGGAGAAGGGCATGGTGCGCTTGCCCATCTCGGGTTTCTTGGGGTGGTTGGGGGCCTCCATGATTTCTTCCTGCCCCTCGGGGTAGTTCTCGATGACGAGTTTGAGCGGGTCCAGCACGGCGAAGCGGCGCGGGGCGACTTCGTCGAGGTGCTCGCGCATGCAGTCTTCCAGGATCGAGTAGTCGATCATCTGGTTGGCCTTGGAGACGCCGATGCGCTCGGCGAAGCGGCGGAAACCTTCGGCGGTGTAGCCGCGGCGGCGGGCGCCGGCGAGGGTGGGCATGCGCGGATCGTCCCAGCCGTCGACGTGGCCGCCTTCGACGAGCCTGATCAAGAGCCGCTTGGACAGAAGCACATGCGTCAGATTCAGGCGCGCGAATTCGATCTGCTGCGGCACCGGGCGCGGGAACAATCCTCCGTCGGCAAGTTTCCTGA
>SHXF01000022.1 GCA_009693435.1 Betaproteobacteria bacterium
CCATGTCCCACCCATTACGGTGGGCGTTCGGCTACTACGCCCTCTGCTGACTTCTGTTCAATCACGTCCGGTGTTGCCACCGTGCGCGCTGCCCGAGTCGCCGTAGGGTCCGGTGGCAATTCCGCCGCTTTCGCGGTGGTCCTGATTCCGGCTCCCGTGACAACCATTGCGACCTTAGGGTTCGATGGCATATCCGTCCCTTTCGAAACGGGCCTCAGTTCGACTCCCATCGCAGCACAGACCGCATGTTGAACAGATCTCCCCGAATAAGTTCATGATCTTTCGATGCACAACCGCTGCATTTACCCTATCCCGTGCACTCATGGACATCGTCATCAAGTGCTGACTTGTCCGGGGACTGGGCCTTCTATGCAATTTCTGTCCGTCGGCTCGCATCTTTGCGCTCGGGCTTCCTTCAGACCACTCCTCGCGGAGTCGCCCTTGCCTTCAGCTAGTGGTTATGTTTCCATTTCTAAGTACTCCCACAGGGGACTCTCACCCCATCGGATCATGCCCATGTCGGGCGTACACTATAGTTGTACCGGACGCGCGAAAGCCGCCAACGTTTTTTCACAACCGGCGTCACGCGCGCGCCGGTAAAAATGACGTTATGCCGCAATACGGCACCGGTCTGCGTAATTTTCAGCGCCTTGATATGCTGGCTCCATGAAAGTCAGCGAGATCCTCCGGAAGCTCAACGATGACAAATGGTTTTTGGTTGCTACCAAAGGCGACCACAGGCAGTTCAAGCATTTGATCAAGCCTGGTCGCGTAACCGTCCCAGGAAAACCGTCTGACGACTTGGCACCCGGCACGCTAAACAGTATCCTAAAACAAGCTGGTTTAAAGAAATGAGGGCCCCATGCGCTATGCGATCGTGATCGAAAAGGCCGAAGGCAATTACTCCGCGTATGTTCCTGACCTCCCCGGGTGCGTTGCTACGGGCGCCACAATTGAAGAGGCGGAGTCTCAAATACGCGAAGCCATCGAGTTCCATCTTGAAGGTATGCGTGAAGACGGCACACCTATTCCGCAAGCAGCCAGCCGCGTCGAGTACGTAGAAATTGCGGCATAACATGGCGCTGAACCGGTCGGCGTGAAGCGGCCTTCACTCTGCAATTTTCACCGAGCACGCCGCCGGTTAGCTCTACGTTAGGCCGCGCATCTATGCCCTCTGCGCCTCGCAACAAGACCGTCATTGTGGCCGTTACCTTGGGCGTAATTTCCATCGTTTCACTTTGCGGAATCACCTTCTCCCTGCTCGACGTGTGGCGCGCTCACCAGGCCGTGACGTGGCCCACCACCAACGGCATCGTTGTTGAATCGAGGTCCGATCTTGGTTGCGGTAGAAAAGGTACCGGATACCATACGGTCGTGCGTTACAGGTACCATGTTGGCGGCATGGCACAAGATGGTCAGCGGATCGTTTTTGGGACGGGGAGATGTAGCTCCAAATGGGAGGCAAAAGCCAATACGGATCAGTATCCCGTTGGATCTCTTGTTAAAGTCAGTTTCGACCCACAGTCTCCAATCGAGGCCGTTCTCATGACCGGCCAGGTCCATCCGGACGCAACGGCAGCGATCGCCTTCTTGTCGTTGATATTCCTGCTGACAGTAGCGGCGGCAGGCATGCTCGTCGTCGTGGCGCGGTCTAACCCCACCGCCGAATCGGACGCGCCGCAAGTGGCGCGCCGTTCACGGTGAACGTGTGGACCGCTCAGCAGACGTGACGGTTGGGGTCGTCACGATTGACGCCTAGACGCTGGCAAACACGGAGGAAAGGCGGAGAATGAAACGACGCACATTCCTGCTTGGGTCGGCCGCGGTGACTGGTGTTGCGGGGTTGCTGACCATCGGCTGGGCCGCGCGGCCGAGGCGAAGAGCTCCCGACCCGCTGGAGATCCGGTGGGTGTCCAAACCTGTTCAGAGTGCTCGCTCCGGGTTGGAGCTTCTTTCCGATGGACGCATGAAATGCTGGATCGAGCATCAGGTCGTTCGCGGGGTCACGCCGAAAATGTTGGCCTGGTGGTTCAAGCACCTGGATGGCGACATGCTTTACGACGGGCAGCGCTTGAATCGCTATCGTGTGTGGCATCCGCAAGATCACATATCCATCGAGTACTCGAAGCGCAACTCTGACGGGTCGATTGGGGTTGGTTGCGTGATCCATCTGACCGAGATGTTTGGTGCCAACCCTGATTACCTGACTGATGTACACACGGAGATCATCAGGCTCGATGAGCGGGGCTTCGCCCACCGGCCACAGCATCACGGGCTCCAGCTTTCTCGAATGGACTACGAGTTCGAAGCAGTTGAGGCAGGTACTCTCTATCGCAACAGCCTGACGGTAGGCGCGGAAGGGTTCGCCGGGCGGATGGTCAATCCGCTGATTCGGATGTTTGTCTTTGATGAGGCGCGGGGCCGCGCCTGGATAAAGCACAACATCGAAGAGGTGGGTAACTTCGAATCGTTTCTGCCGCAGCTCTATGCCGTGGAGGTTGCCATTGAATCCGGAAGCGAGGCGCCGCCCAACCCAACGCCGCAGGGGACGCGCAATCAAGCCGCGCGCCCCTGAGCTAGTCGTTAGAACTCCGTGATTCCTGAACCGGAACTGTTTGAGAACCTGTATTGCCACTTTATCGCGAACGTCCGAATTCTTACCAAAAACGCTCCTGAGCAATGCGATTTAATGGGCAACTACAATACTGCTTGGTAATTGAAGGCCGATGTCTCCCGTGGAGCTTATTTACTAGATTGCCCAAGCGGAGCTCGTCTTACGGCATGGCAACGACAGCAAATGCTCGATGTGTTCGCTACTCTCGAAGCCGTGCCATCTACGGAGCTTCCTGTGGGAGACAATTTCAATAATAACCTCGCCGCAATGCAGCACCCGACGTGGGAGCCTTTGCGTCAAAAAGCAAAAGTCTTGCTTCGGCTTTTAGAACCCATTACCGAAGCAAACATCAAATATTTCGAGGAGCAAGCGAAGAAACCATTCCAGCGAAGTCCCCACGACGTTGCACTCTTTCTGGAACATGCGTTGAATGGAACGTTGAACCGCCAAGATTGGGATGGATTTTTACGGACCCGCATGCCAGGCTCACCCAAAATGGATCAAATTCGCGAACAGTGTCTGTGGCTTGAGAGATCCACGACGACTGGATTAAATGGAGGGGCCGAGTTCACCGAATCGGCAAGAACGCAGATTGAAGAAATTCTCAACAAAGTTAAGAAGGGACTCTAACAATGTATTCGAAACCGAGCGCGCGATAAAGCCGCGCGCTGTTCAACGCAAACGTTAGAGCGCTCAATCATCTACCATGAAACTTGACGCTAAGAGAATATCGGCCACTGCGAGCGGCGATTACTATCAGGTGCTTCTTGATTCTGAGGATAGAGATGAAGAGCAACTCGACCCTTTCGACCAACCAGCACCATACTTGATGGTTCAATGTCAGTTTGAGTTTTCAAATGGCGGAAAATGCTACGTCGAATCTGACGATGATGAATACATCGGTCATTTCAAATTAAAATTAATTGAGTTCAGTCCAACCCGCTTAGCATTTGAAATTGCGAGGCGAAATCACAATCATGTTGAAGTATGCTTCGCGTTGACTGGGGCTGAGTTCGATGAGACGCTGCCGATCATCGAGGTCATATTTGGAATCAGGGAACCAAATTATGATGGACAGGATTTTGACGGCGCGCTCTAACAACCTGCTGCATGGGACGCTGCGCGCCCATAAGCAGGAACGTTAGGTCTCGGAAGGTTCGCCCTTCCGCTCTTCCGATCATATAGCAGCTATGCTATACTTCGAACATGGATTGGAAGATCGAGTACTTCAGCGACGCCATACCACGCGAGATCCTCGAATTGCCCTCCGGTCTGCTTGCTCGATACATCCATCTTACTGATCGCATGATTGCTTTTGGCCCGAACCTCGGCGTGCCGCATACTCTTTCGATGGACAAAGGACTGTTTGAATTGAGACTCAAGGCAGCCGAGGGAATTGCAAGGGCGTTTTACTTCGTGCGAACAGGTCAGCGCATAGTCATGTTGCATCAATTTGTGAAGAAGACCCAGAAGACCCCGCCGAAGGAACTCAAAATTGCCAGACGCAGAATGAAGGAGTTGCAAAATGCTTAGTCACCGCACTCTCAGGACACAAGCCCTTGCCCGGCCGGATGTCAAAGCTGAATATGAGCGACTCAAACCTGAGTTCGCGTTCCTTGACCAGGTTTTGGCAGCGAGAAAGGCCGCTGGTCTAACCCAAGCTGACATCGCGCGTCGCATCGGTACCACTCAATCTGCTATTGCTCGGCTTGAATCGGGCTCAGGAAAGCACCTTCCGTCACTCGCAACGCTGCACAAGTACGCAAGCGCTGTCGGTTGTCGCGTGGAAATTAGGTTGGTAAGAGGCCGAGATCCAACTAAGCGTTCCAACGGACAGGCGACAAGCACCCGCCGTTGAACGCTGACGTTCGGAGGAATGCCATGGGTATTCCACTGGAGGCCCTTGAGTCCCAAGTGCTTCGGCTTCACACGGCCGAGCGCAAACGACTGCTTGATCGCGTAGTAGCCAGCCTGGATACCGACGCCGCGCGGGATGCCGCCTGGGACGCCATTGCCGCCACCCGTGAGGCAGAGGCGACAAAGAATCCGGCGTTGCTTGTCCCACTTGACGAGGTTCTGAAACAGCTCCGCGCCGAGCTAGAGTGAGCAGGTCGATACACCGGTTCACCGCCGACGACCTGGCGGATGCGGTTCGTTACTACAAGAAGGAAGCCGGCACCGGCGTCGCCCGACGGTTGCTGAACGAATTCGAAAGAGTCGCAAAGATTCTCGAGGAGTTCCCCGGCATCGGCACGCCAACGGCATTTGGGTGGCCTCCGGGCCCCAGCCCGCCGCCTTTGCGCAAACTCTGATGCGTGATGTATGATGCGCTGCATCTGAGATAATGCTCGGAAGTTGAGCCATGAGGACCACCCTCTCCATCGATGACGACATCCTCGCCGCCGCAAAACACCTCGCCGAGCGCGAGCGAAAGACTGTCGGCGAAGTCGTTTCCGCCTTGGCCCGGCAGGGCCTCGCGCGCGCCACACGCGGAACCCGAACTGAACGCAATGGCGTCCCCCTTCTCCCCAACCGTCGCGGAGCGACCCCGGTCACCATGGAGCTTGTGAACCAGCTTCGCGACGAACTGCCGTGACGGTGTTCTTGCTGGACGTGAACGTCCTGATAGCTCTCGTTGATCCAGCCCATGTGCAGCACGACCAGGCGCACAGATGGTTCTCTCGATCAGGTCATCGGGGTTTTGCAACCTGCCCGCTTACCGAGAACGGCCTCATCAGGATAGTCGGTCATCCAAGGTACCCGAATTCCCCGGGTCCACCGAGCGTCGTTGTGCAGTCGCTGATGACCATCCGTGGCCTGTCGGGACACAAGTTCTGGCCGGACAAAATCAGCGTCGCCGACAAAGCGTTCTTCGCCCCGGAACTCCTGTCCAGCCACTCACGAGTCACAGACAGCTATCTGCTTGCTCTGGCGAATTCCAACGGAGGCCGCCTCGCGACGATGGATCGGAAACTGGCAACGGAAGTCGTGCCCAAGGGGAAAGCGTCGCTGGAGCTGATCTGAGCGGATCGATCCGATGCCCAACGAATAGGATTAGATCGTTCGAAGCCACGATCTGAACCGTTTGTTGGACGAGCCCGGCCCATGAGCGCGGTGCTCGCCGCATAGAAAATAGGTCCTTGGGAAGTACCCCGGTTTGAAGCCTTATCCGGGAGGGCGGGGGTTGGAGAACCCGCCCAATGCACGCCGTTGCGGCAGCCGATGCCGGTTTTGTTCATTGGCGAACCCATGGTGCCCGGATTTGCTCCGATTCAAGGTAAACCGGCGCCTCAGCTTGAGGGCGCTGACTCCTGGCACTTCACAAAGGGTGCGGCGCTTAGCTGGCGCCCACGCCCAACCGCATGGCGCTGGTGCGCGCTCTGACCGGTGCGGAGTTGGCAGGCATGGTCCGGGAGTGGCCTGGCCCCAGGTGGAACGGGCGGGTAAAAGCGGCCTTGCGGATAGGGGCCATCGCGCGCCCGCCGTTTTCGATCACGTTGGGAATCGCGACTGACACGACCACAGATGCTCCGCCCCTGAACTGCCGCTCGGGTTTTCCAAAAGCTGCGCCACGCGGGTAGACTGATCCTCCGCTGGCGTTGGCTGGCGATCCTCTGCGTTGACTCCGGCACTGGCCGCCAGTTGGGAAATGGGTGATTGAATGACGACACGCCGGGAAATTCTCTTTGCCTTGGGCACGCTTGCGGCGCTGCCGGTGTACTCGCAGCAATCAGGCAAGGTCTGGCGCGTCGGCTTTCTTGCGACACCGTCGCGTCCGCAATCAATCGAGGCGGACGTGGCTTATGGCGCATTCCTGCAGGGGATGAAAAATCTGGGCGGTGTGGAAGGGAAGACCTTCGTCATGGAATGGCGCTTCGGCGACAACAATGCCGACCGACTGTCCGGTCTCGCAGCGGAACTGGTGGCTCTGAAAGTCGATGTCATCATGACCAGAGGATCCCCTGCGACCAGCGCTGCGCAGAAGGCAACGAGGTCCATTCCCATCGTCATGGGCGGCGTGGGCGATCCGCTCGGCAGCGGCTTTGTCAAAAGTCTGGCGAGGCCGGAAGCCAACATTACCGGCCTCTCGCAACTCATTGTCGACATCAGCCCCAAGTATCTGGAGATGATGATCGGCATGGTGCCGAAAATTGCCCGGGTGGCCATTCTGGTCAATCCCGGCAACGTATCTCACGACGCGGTCGTCAAGAGCATTCAGGCGGCGGCCCCAAGAACCAACGTCACGATCCAGCCGATCGATGCACGAAATCCCAAGGAAATAGAAGCCGCGTTTTTGACGATGCTTCGGGAGCGTGCCGGAGGCGCAATCATCCTGCCCGACCCTCTTTTCACTCAGCAACGGCACCAGATCGCGGAACTGCAGGCCAGGCATCGTCTGCCTTGTATAGCCTCATTTCGGGAATATGTGGATGCTGGCGCCCTGTTGAGTTACGGCCTGAGCCTTGAAGACCATTTCCGGCGTGCGGCCACTTATGTGGAGAAGATCCTGAAGGGAGCAAGGCCAGGCGACCTGCCTGTCGAGCAACCGACCACATTTGAATTGATCATCAACCGCAAAACCGCCAAAGCGCTTGGCCTCACTATCCCGCAATCACTCCTGATCAGCGCCACTCAGGTAATCGACTGACCCAAAGGTTACCCGTCCCCGCGCTACTGCGACGTACGACCGGCGATGTCGCCTGAATCGATGAACGCGCGAACCGCTTTTACGAATGCAATGAAGTCGCCGATGCCCACCCCGATCGATTCGTGAACAATCGTGCAAGACAGAACATCCACTCTGACCGGAATCTTGGCTCTCAGCCGCGCAACGTGATGGCCGACGGCATCGAGTTTGCGCAGAACAAGTTCCCGGTCGATCAACGCACCCTCTCCTCGAGGATGCGCCTCTGATACGGCGCGATGTCTTCACGCTCCGAAACCATCCTGGCAATGAGGGCACCAAGGGCGGATGTTCCCGAACCAATCAAGATGCGTCCGTGCCGCAAGATCTGCGAGACCAGGTGGCTGGGAGCAGACAAGAGGTCGACCAGATCCGTGTCAACCATAAACGCAGCGGCAATCGCTGCCTCGATCCGTTGCCGCCGCGGTTCGTCCAATCGCGTGCCGAGCGCGAGCCCGACATCGATGTCGCTCGAGGCGTGGGAGCGCCCGGCCGCGCGTGAGCCGAACAACACCAGCACGTCCGGAACAACGGTGGCCCCGAATTCCTGCGCAAGGACCACGGAAAGGAGTTCGGGCAGGCGCTGTTCCAGCCTCGATAGATCGATATTGCTCATCCGCCCCATGTTGCCAACCGGAGAACAACCGGTCAATAGGCAAGATCGACATGTCTGGCCGACGAAATTGCGCCTGTGCGCCGACCTGCCGCATACTCTTCAAGCCAACGCCTGATTGTTGTGTCGCACACGGAAGAAGGCGAGAATTTTCGAATCATCAGCGCCCGAGAGGCGAATTCCCATGAACGAAAGAAATACGAGTCGTAAACCCCTGAAAGTATCAGAGCCGGAAATGCGGCCCGAGTACGATTTTTCCGGTGCTGTCCGAGGCATGTACTGCCGCCGTTACGTGGTGAGCAGCAACGTCGTGGTAATTGATTCCGACGTGCACGAGAGATTCAAAAACGCCGAAGCCGTGAACGAAGCTTTGCGCACGCTTATTCGGGCGGCGGGGCGTGGGCAAGGTCCAAATAAGCGGCCCACCCGGACGCGTGCAAAAGCGGCGCGCGCCGGTGGCCGCTGACGTTATAGGGCAGTGGGCAGCATCGAGCTATAATTTTCAGCGCAGCAACTTGGAGATAATTGTGAACATGCCTGGAATCGAATTTTTGACTGATCGTAATGGTCGCAAAAAAGCGGTATTGATTAATCTCAAAAAGCACAAAGACCTTTGGGAAGACCTCTTTGATGCGTATCTAGTGCATCAGCGCCGCAATGAACCTCGAGAATCATTGGCCCAAGTGAGACGACTAATTGCGTCAAAAAGCAATCCGCGCGCCTAAATACGCGGTTCAATTGGCACGATCCGCGAGAAAAGAAATAGAGGCGCTTGATCGGCCGGTTGCAGAACGAATTCTTAAACGCATCGAGTCATTAATCGACGAGCCTCGACCGTCAGGCGTCAAGAAACTCGAAGGTTCAGCAGATCAGTGGCGAATCCGCATAGGGGACTGGCGGGTTGTGTACCGTGTCGATGACAAAGAAAAGCTTGTCGATATAAGCGTAGTACGCCATCGCCGTGAAGTGTACGAATAGCGAAATGTGTACATGGACGATGATGAGTACGCCGAGTTGCAGCAGTTCTTGATGGAAAAGCCACAGGCCGGTCGGGTCGTTCCCGGCTCGGGTGGCGTTCGTAAACTGCGTTTGGTCACGACCGGGCACGGGCAAGCGCGGCGGGCTGCGAATCATCCATTTCGTACGGTACGAACCGAACGATTTCTGGATGCTGGCGATTTATGCCAAGGCCAGGCAAGACGACGTTCCTGCGCATATTTTGAAACAGTCGTTGGAGGCATTCCGCAATGAGCAAGAAGCTTACCGGGAAAGCATTGGCCGAATTCGAGGCCAAGCGCGATGTGTGGCAGGAAGTCTTGGACGGCATACGAGAGATCAAGGCGGGCGGGGGCAAAAGGGTGAAAGTCGAGCCAATGTCGCATGTGGTTCTCGTGCGGTTGAGGAGCGGGCTCTCCCAGGCACAATTCGCCGCGGCGCTTGGTGTTTCCAAACGCACCTTGGAGCAGTGGGAACAGGGCCGGCGAGAGCCCCCGGGGGCGGCACAAACGCTGCTGAAGATCGCCGAACGCCACCCTGAAGTGTTGCTTGAGATTGCGGCATGATGCAGATCCGCTGTCCCGCCGCCCGGGGAGCGAACACGACGCTCAAGCGGATGCCCTCAAGCGGTTGCCGCCAAGCTCTGCATTACGCGCAGCCGCATCTGCTCAAATCGCAATTCACAGGAGGAGTCATGACGCATCGTTCCCATTGGCTGTCGCAGGTTCTCGTTTCCGTCGTCCTGGGGCTAACAGCAGCGTGTCCCGCACTGGCGCAGACTTTCCCCAGCAAAGCGGTGCGCATCATCGTGCCGTTCACCGCGGGCGGGCCCACCGACACCATTGCCCGGGCGCTCGGCCAGCGCATGACCGATTCGCTCGGCCAGCCGGTGATCGTCGAGAACCGGCCGGGCGCTGGCACCATCATCGGCGCGGAACTCGTGGCGAAGGCAACACCTGACGGGTACACGCTGCTGTTCACAGCGGATGCGACCACCGCGGTCAATCCCCTGCTTTACTCAAAGCTGCCCTACGCGGCCTCCGACTTCGCACCCGTTTCCATGGTGGCCTATATCTCGGAGTACCTGATGGTGAACGCGGAGTTGCCTGTCAATACCATGCAGGAATTCATCGCCTACGCCAAAGCCAATCCGGGCAAGCTCAATTTCGGTTCGTTCGGTCTGGGCACCAGCGCGCACATCGAAGGCGAGGCGTTCAAGGTGGCCGCCGGCGTCAGCATCGTGCACGTGCCTTTCAAAGGCGCCGCCGAAGTCATTCCGGCGCTGCTGGCCAATCAGGTACAGGTGGTGTTCACCGGGCTGTTCCAGGCATTGCCGCATATCAAGAGCGGCAAGATCAAGGTGCTGGGCGTCGAATCCAGGGAGCGCAATCCGGCCACGCCCAATGTGCCGACGTTCCTCGAGGCCGGAGTCCAGGGATTCGATTCGAGGGTCTGGTTCGGCATACTCGCGCCGGTGAAGACACCGCCCGAGGTGGTGCGCAGGCTCGCCACCGAGATCGGCAAGGTTACGGGCAGCCAGGAATTCCGCGACAAGTTCATTATTGCGCTGTCCCTGGAGTCGGCTCCGGCCGGGCCGGAGGTGTTCGCCGCGGTGATGCAGGCGGACAAGGAAAAGTACGGGCGGTTCGTCAAGGCGGCGAACGTCAAGTTGGACTGAATCATCGCGCGACCCGCGGGCCGCACTTACGCTGCACTCAAATCCGGAGTCCCGCTCCATGAATGATTCCAGTCTTCCCCAGGGCATAGGCGCCCCGGTGCTGCGCAAAGAGGATTTTCGCTTTCTCACCGGGCGCGGGCGCTACACCTCCAACCTGCGCGTTGCCGGCGAGACGCATGCGGCCTTCGTGCGTTCCCCTTATGCACACGCCGACATCCGCGGCATGAACACCGCGCCCGCACTCAAGATACCCGGCGTGATCGCCGTTCTGACCGGCGCGGACATGGCGGCAGATGGCGTGGGCGTGCTGGACCTCGATTTTGTGGCGCGTCACCACGACGGCAGGCCGATGTGCGTGCCCGAGCGACGCGCATTGTCCATCGACCGGGTGCGCTATGTCGGCGAGCCGCTGGCGATCGTGATTGCGGACACGGCCTATGCGGCCAGGGATGGCGCCGAAGCGGTGGAGGTCGAATACGCGGAGCGACCCACCACGGTGGGCCTCGCCGAGAGCGTGGCCGAGGGCGCGCCGCAGCTTTGGGACGGCGCGCCGAACAATGTCGCCTGCGATTTCCGCTACGGCATGCCGGGCGACGTCGCCACCGCGTTTGGCAAGGCGGCGCACGTGGTGACGCTACGCCATGTGAACAATCGGGTCGCGGTGAATCCGATGGAGCCGCGCGCCGCGCTCGCGTGGTACGACCCGCTGGAGCAGCGCTACTCGCTCTACCTCAGTCATCAGACCCCGCATCCCCTGCGCACCCAGTTAGCCGAGACCTTTCATGTTCCGGAACAGCGCGTCCACGTGGTGTCGCAGGACGTGGGCGGCGGCTTCGGCGTCAAAGGGCCGACCTATCCCGAGGAAGTGGCGGTGTGCTGGGCGGCGCGGCGCACCGGTCGCCCGGTGAAATGGGTGTGCGAACGCAGCGAGCTGTTCCTCTCCGACGCCCAGGCGCGCGACCACCTCACCACCTTGGAAGTGGCGCTGGATGCGGAGGGACACTTCCTCGCCTTTCGCGTCGAGGATCTGGCGAACCTGGGCGCCTATGTGTCCAGCTTCGGCGCCGGGCCGCCCATGTTCGGCCAGTCCAGCCTGCTTGCCGGCGTGTATCGCGTGCCGTTCATCGCGGGCCGCGTGCGCATGCTGTTCACCAACACCATGCCGACCGATGCCTACCGCGGACCGGGCCGCGCCGAATGCATCTACATGGTGGAACGCGCCGTCGATCTCGCCGCGCGCAAGCTGAAGCTCTCCCCGGTGGAGATACGCCGCCGCAACATGATTCCCGCCGCATCCATGCCGTGGAAAGCGCCGACCGGCCGCATCTACGACTGCGGCGATTTCCCGGCGGTGTTCGAAAAAGCGCTCGCGCGCGCCGACTGGGCGGGCTTCGCCGCGCGCCGCGATGGCGCGCGCTCGCGCGGCAAGCTGCGCGGCCTGGGGATCGCGTGCTACATCGACAACACCGGCATCGGCCCGTCGCAGATGGTCATGGCGCGCGGCATGAAGTCCCCCACCTACGAATCGGCAATCGTGCGCCTCAACAAAGATGGCGGCGTCACCGTGGTGACCGGCACCCACACCCACGGCCAGGGACTGGAAACTGCGCTCGCCCAGATCGTCGCGCAACGGCTGGGCGTGCGGGTCGAGGATGTCGAAGTGCTGCATGGCGACACCCGCGAGATCGGCTATGGGCGCGGCACCGTGGGCGCGCGCTCGCTGCTCGCCGGGGGCGCGGCGCTGGAAGTGGCCATCGCCAAGGTGGTGGAGAAGGGCCGGCGCATCGCCGCCCATCTTCTGGAATGCGCCGCGGAAGACGTCGAGCACGGCATGGAATCACAGGCAGGCCGGTTCAAGGTCAAGGGAACCGACCGCAGTGTTTCACTCGCCGAGGTGGCGCGCGCGGCGTTCTTTCCGGCGAACTATCCGATGCAGACCTTGGAACCGGGTCTGGAAGAATCCGGCTACTGGGATCCCAAGGGCGTGGCCTTTCCCTACGGCTGCCACATCTGCGAAATCGAGATCGATCGCGACTCCGGCGTGCTGCAGGTTGTCGGGTTTGTCTCCGTCGACGATTTCGGCAACATCGTCAATCCGCTGCTGGTCGCAGGCCAGGTGCACGGCGGTATCGCACAAGGGCTGGGCCAGGCGATGCTGGAGCATTGCGTGCACGATCCCGCAACCGGCCAGATCCTTACCGGTTCCCTCATGGACTACGGCTTGCCGCGCGCCGACGACATGCCTGCCATCGATCACGTCACGCATCCGGGTTTTCCCTGCGCCAGCAATCCTCTGGGCGTTAAGGGATGCGGCGAAGCCGGCGCGATCGGCGCCCCGCCGGCGCTGGTCAATGCGGTGGTGGATGCACTCTCCGAGTTCAATGTGGAGCACGCCGACATGCCGCTGACATCGCAGGTCATCTGGCGGCTGATGCATCCTGCGTGAGCGGGCGCCCCGTGGGGGCGGACGCGCTGGTCGAACAAAATCCTCATCGAGGATCAGACGGTTTCCAGGCTGCGTTCCGTGTGCTGCAAAACTTCAAGCACCTGCGCTTTTGTGACCCCTGGAAACCATTCGACAAAGTCGTCGACGCTGGCTCCTGCTTCGATATTCTCGAATAAAGCGATCACCGGGATGCGCGTGCCCTTGAATACCCAAGCACCGCTGACACGACCAACGTGGCGTTCCAACGCTGCACAACTTGACCATTCCATGCTTGGCCTCATAGGGGGTGGCACTGATCGGGTGGCGCCGCTCAATTATATGCTCAATGACAGCCCACAGCGTTTCCTGAGGGCATCTTGCCTTGGCAAAATGCGGGAATTGCAGGCGAATCCGGCGCGCGCGCCAGTCGTTCCAGGCGCTGATGCAGTTCACCCGATAGACGCGCTGGATCGATTGGCGCCGACCAGCATGCATGCAACAATCCTTTGCGCGCACAAAATGAAGGGGGCGGGATGTCATCGTGCATGGACGAGTACGAGGAGGCTGCGCGTACCTTTTACGACCTCCCCGCCGCATCCGTCGTGTGAGCGCAATCCCGATGTGGCACAAGCCGCTATTCGCGGATCCGGACGTTGCCATCGAGCGCCGTAGCGACGGAGCCATCCTGGTCCGTTCGCGACAGGCGCTGACCGCCCCCGACGCGCACGCGCTGGTCTGGCTCGAGCGCTGGGCGACACGCACACCGGATCGGCCGTTCATGGCGGAGCGCGATGCGCGAGGGCAGTGGCGCAACTGGAATTACGCGGAAGCCTGGCGCGACGCACGTCGAATCGGCGCGGCACTGCGCTCGCTGGGGCACGGGCCGGATCGGCCGCTGCTGCTGCTCGCGCCCAACGGCTTGCTGCACGCGCGGCTGATGCTGGGCGCCATGGCAGCGGCCATCCCCATGGCGCCCGCCAACCCGCAGTACGCGTCCTCCGCTACCGGCCACGTCAAATTGGCGACGATCGCCGAACACATCCACCCTTCCGCCGTAGTGGTTGACGATCCGGCGCGCTATGCCGGCGCGCTTGCGATGCTGGCGCAGTGCGGCGTGCCGACCTTGGCGGCAGATGCAGTCGATGCCGCAGCAATTGCTGTCGGTATCGATGAATTTGCGTACGCGGGCTTGCCGGTGCTGCAACCGGATACGCCGGCGAAAATCCTGTTCACCTCCGGCTCCACCGGTCAGCCCAAGGCGGTCGTGTACACGCACCGCATGATGACCAGCAATGCGCGCATGGTGCTCGACCTGTGGCCCTTTCTTGAGCGCAGCGCGCCGACCCTGATCGACTGGCTGCCCTGGAACCATGTGTTCGGCGCCAACAACAACATCAACCTCACTCTCGCCTGCGGCGGCACGCTATACATCGATGCCGGCTCACCGCGCCCCGAAGGCATGCCGGTGACCCTTGCCAATCTGAGCGAGATCGCGCCCACCTTGTATTTCAACGTGCCGGCGGGCTTCGCCGCGCTGCTGCCCCATCTGGAAGAGGACCACGGATTGCGCCGCACATTTTTTTCGCGGCTGCAGCTGGTGTTCTATGCCGGCGCGGCGATCACGCAGGACACCTGGGACCGGCTGCAACGACTGGCCATGGCCGAACGCGGCCGCGCCATCCCCATCACCTGCGGCTGGGGCGCCACGGAAACCGGGCCGACCGCCACCCTGGTGCATACGATGCTCGACGCGCCGGGCAATATCGGCGCGCCGGTGCCGGGCGCGATCATCAAGCTCGCACCGGTCGGGGCGAAGTACGAATTGCGGGTGAAGAGCCCCAGCATGGCGTCGGGTTACCTCGGGCAACCGGACGCAACGGTGGCTGCATTCGACGAGGAGGGCTACTACCGTACCGGCGACGCGGGCCGCCTTGCCGATGCGGCCGACGCGTCGAAGGGCGTCGTCTTCGATGGCCGCATTGCCGAGGATTTCAAGCTGGCGACGGGAACGTGGGTCAGCGTAGGGCCGCTGCGCCTCGCGCTGCTGGCCGCATCGCAGGGACTGCTCACCGAAGCACTGATACTTGCTCCCAACCGCCCGTACATTGCCGCGCTGGTCTGGATCGATGAAGCGGCAGCCCGCCAATTCGATGCATCGACGCTGCACCGGCGACTGATATCGATACTCGGTTCGCTCAACAAGGCCGGCAACAGCAGCCTGCGCATCGAGCGGCTGGCGCTTGCCGCCTCGCCGCTATCGGCAGCGAACGGCGAAATCAATGAGAAGACCTACCTCAATCAGGCCCTGGCACGCGACGCGCGCGCGGCCGAGATCGACGCCCTGTATCGCGATCCGCCGGCGACGGCTGTCGTTACCATTTCGGCGACTTGATAATGCCAGTCATCGACAACACGACCGGCCTGGCGCCACCTATCGGGATCGAACCCGCGGAATCGAACCCTCGGAATCGAACCCTCGGAATCGAACCCTCGGAATCGAACCCTCGGAATCGAACCCTCGGAATCGAACCCTCGGCATCAAGTCCACCGCAAGACCGCCACACCGGCACACTGCATCATGATCGTGTATCACTGAAATTTCATGCGAAAGGAACACATGGCAGACAGGTTTCCCGCAGGCTTCGAACCTCGCTTCGAAGCCGACACCTTCCTCGACCACGTCGGCCCCTTCCATCATTGCATCGGCGAAAAAAGCGTGCAGTTCGCGCTGGTGGTGGCGCGCCGCCACACCAACCCCGCCGGCACCACGCACGGCGGACTGTTGATGAGCATGATGGATGTGACCCTGGGCGCGAGTGCCGCGCGCGTGATCGGCCATGAAGGCATCGTGGCGACGGTGCAGATGTCGTGCAACCTGTTCGCAGCCGCCCGCGAAGGCGATCTGATCATCGGCGAGGCGACCGTGGACAAGGTCACGCGCACGCTGTCCTTCGTCACCGGCCGCATTCGCTGCGGCGACAAGGTGCTGATGACCGCATCCGCCGTATTCCGCAATCCGCCCGATTCGCCCGCCAGCCGGGCGCCGGCGGCACCACAGAAAGGTAACGCATGAACTTCGAGATTCCCGAGGAACTGAAACAGCTGCGCGAATCGGCGCGGCGCTTCGTCGCCGAAGAACTGATGCCTCTGGAACCCCTGTATTCCGACAGCCACGACATCCCCGATGACATCCGCACGCGGCTGCAGGCGCGCGCCAAGGAACTCGGCTTCTGGGCGTTCGACCTGCCGGAAGAATACGGCGGCGGCGGCGTGGGCGCGCTCGGCGCCTGCCTGGTGTTCGAGGAACTCGCCCAGTGCAACGTGCCGGCGTTCCGCGCGCCCAGCGTGTTCACCCCATTCATGGGGCCGGTGCTCTACCACGGCAGCGCGCAGCAGAAAGAAAAGTATCTGATGCCGGTGATACGCGGTGACAAGCGCACCTGCTTCGCGCTCACCGAGGCGGGCGGCGGCTCGGACCCGACCAGCATGACGACGCGTGCCGTGAAGGACGGCGACGACTGGGTGATCAACGGCACCAAGATCTTCATCACCCACGCCGACAAGGCGGATGTAGTGCAGCTCTTTGCGCGCACCGACGGCAAGGGCCGCGAGGGCATCACCTGCTTCCTCGTCGACAAGGGCACGCCGGGAATGCGCCTCGGACAGAACTTCGAGCTGATGTCGCCCGACCGGCCCTGGGAACTGGTGTTCGACAACGCGCGCGTGCCGGCCTCGCAGATCGTCGGCGAAGTCGGCCGCGGCTGGAGTCTCGCGCGCGAGTTTCTCGGCATGGGCCGGCTGATGCACGGGCCCAAGGCGATAGGCCGCGCCGAGCGGGCGCTGAAACTCGCGATCGCCTGGGCCAACCAGCGCAAGACCTTCGGCGCCCCGCTTGCGTCCCGCCAGGCGATCCAGTGGATGATCGCCGACTCCGCAGTCGAGATCCATGCCGCGCGGCTGATGACCTACCACGCCGCGTGGAAGGCCGACCAGGGACTGCCCTATCACGTGGAAGCGGGCATGGTGAAGCTGCGCTGCGACGAGATGATGATGAAGGTCGTCGATCGCGCCATCCAGATCCACGGCGGCATGGGCCTGTCGCGCGAGCTGCCGCTGGAAGTCATGTTCCGCGACGCCCGCTCGCGGCTCATCACCGAAGGCTCGCAGGAAATGCAGCGCATGATCATCGCCACGGAGTTGTTATCCGGGAAAAGCGCCATAGACCGGATTGGCGACTGAACGCGTGTCGCAGTGCGGACCACGGTTCGTCCTGAGCCCGTCGAAGGACCGGCGAAAATCGGTCGTCCTGAGCCTGTCGAAGGACCGGCGGACCACCGTTCTTCCTGAGCTTGTCGAAGGACGGCTGGCTCAGCCCGAACGGTTTAACCAATTTCAAAGAGATAAAGATATACTATTAATAATATGCGAATAGGCTGCATGTGTCCGTACTGACGCCTCATCTTCAAATGAAAGTTTATAATATTACCGGACGTACCAGGCTAGTCCGGCCCCTCCCCGGTACCACAGGAGCACCACCATGACCCAGACTTTCACCACCGTAGGCCTCATCGGCATCGGCCACATCGGCCTGCCGCTGTCGGTCAATCTGCTCGGCTCGGGGCTGACGGTGATTGGCTACGGCAAGGACAACCTCGATGCGTTTGCGAAAGCAGGCGGCACGGTTGCCGCATCGTCAGCCGATGTGGCCGCCCGCACCGACGTGATTCTCCACAGCCTGCCCACCGAGGACGCGCTGGAAGACGTGGTGCACGGTCCGGCCGGCATCCTGAAGACGCTGCGCCCGGGCAGCACGGTGATCGAGCTGAGCACCTATTCGCTGGAAGCGAAGCAGCGCCTGGCGCAAACCCTGTCGGCCGCGGGCGCGGCGCTGCTGGATTGTGAAATGAGCGGCACGCCGCCGATGGTGGCCGCGAAGAAAAACCTCATCCTCGTCAGCGGCGAGCGGGCGCTGGCGGAACTCATGCAGCCGCTGCTCCTCCGGGGCGCAGCATCGGCGCCTTACATCGGGCCGCTCGGCACCTCGCTTAAACTGAAACTGGTAAACAACATGCTGGGCGCGGTCCACCTGATGGCGGCCGCCGAAGCGATCAACCTCGCCACTCAGGCCGGCATCGATCCGCAGACCGCGCTCGAGGCGCTCGGCGGCGGCGCCTCGTCCTCGGCGTATTTACGGGAACGCGGCCCGCGCATGGTGGCTCGCAACTACGACGCCAGCAATGGTGCGCTGGGCCTGTTCTGGAAGTATCTCGAGCTGGGGCCGATCCTCGCCAAGGAGGCCAACGCACCCACGCCGATGTTCGATACCGCGCTGCGCTACTTCAAGCAGGCGCTTGATGCGGGGCGCGGTGGCGAGGACATCAGCGTGGTGTTCGACATGCTGCGTGAGGCGCGGCCGCAGGTCCTGAACACCGACAATGGGAGGGAGCGATGAATCCCCGATCCGGAGGGCTTCAATCGAACAATGGAGCCAGATCCAATGCGAACCCGGTGCGTGCCAACGGGCCCGCTGCTCCAAAGAATTCGACCCGTCTGCTCCGGGGATAAACGATCCACGCTTCGGTTGCACCCAGCGCCAGATAGGCGGCAACCTTTTCCTTCAACTCGTGCGCGGAGTTGGACGGTGACACCACTTCGATGCAGATTTCCGGCGCCACCATGAACGGTGTTTCCTGGCCATGCGCCTGCATGAATGCGTCGGAGGCCCACGCGACATCGGCCACGCGCAAATCGGGATTGGTGCTGATCGAGGCTTCCACGAACGCCGCGCCTCCCAGAGATCGCCGCAACAATTCGACGAGCCGGGCTTGCAGCAGTCCATGCTGATTGTTTGCCGGGCTCATGATGATTCTCCCCCAGGCATCCAGTTCTATTTTTCCCGGCAAACTGGCAAAGCGCGGGTCTGCGCACAGGTCGCGAAAACGTTGCGCCAGCGCCTCGCGGCTCAATGGCTGTTCCATGACTTCGAGGATCGCTGACATGGCGTGGTTCGAACCCGCTACCGGACAATTCGTCGCGGTGATTGTACGCCGAACGGAGAGCCGATTACGCTGCTCCCTTTGCAGCCGAGCACCACCTTCGTAGAGCGCAGATTCATCGCGCCATGGTCGCGGGAAAATCACCGGTATTCGGCGCGCTGAAGCTGCGCCCTACGGCCGCGCCCTACGGCCGCGCCGTGCGGTAATGATAGTAGCCGTCGGTTGGGGCGGGCGCCGCACTCTTCTTCGAGACGCTTGAGCGACATCAGCATGTTGCCGACGACGCGCCGCGAACCGCCCATCATGATGGCGAGTTCGATCAGCACCCGCGCCCGCGGATCGCCATGGGGGTAATGCGGGTGATTGAATCCGGGCAGGCTGCGCGCCGCGCCTATCATGCCGGTGGCGCGGTCCAGCACCGTGTCCGGATCGGCGGGCGGTTCGAACAGCTGTTCGATGCGGTCGCAGGCGCGGCCGACCAGGGTGCCGTAGTGCGTGCCGATCGCCGCCCCCACGCCCGATTGCAGATCCACGCTGCCCGAGGCAGCAACCCTAGCTGCGAACGTGGCGGGATTGAGTTCGTGATCGGCGACCAGCACCAGCGCGCCGTTGAGGGCATCGAGTTGCAGCGGACTCGCATGCATGCCGAGGACCCAGGCGACCCCTTCGGCGATGGTTTGCCCGTCGCGCAGCGGCAGGTAGCCGCGTGTCTTCCCGAGAAAACCGAGGGTGCCGGCCATGGCGCGTATCAGGCGCCGCGCCGAGGCGACCGGCGTGTCGCCGACGCGCATGCGATCGCGCCGGTTGCCTTCCGCGACGCCCAGACCGAGCACGGTCATAGCCATCAATTGCAGGATGTGCGGGTTGGCATGCAGCTTCGCGCCCGCGCACAGGAGATCGTTCAGCCCCGGTGGATCGGGCGACTGCGGCCAGATCAGCGGCTCGTCGATGTATTCGCCGCTCCACAGCAGTTCCGCGACGTTTTCGAAGGGCGCGCGGGCGCGCGCCAGATCGACCGCAAGCCGGTCGCGATAACGCGGGCCGGCATCGGTCATTTCGGTGATCGCCGTGAGGATGACCGGCTCGCCCCAGCGCATGGCGCCCGCCGCCACCGGCCCCTGCCCGGCGCGCGCGATGCTGCGCAGGCGCACCTTGTTCACGTCCTCGCGCAGGTAAAAGGACGAGCGGCCGTCCGGATGCGGCACGGCTGCGGACGAACCCTCGGCTCACGTACGAGTACAGCGTCTGCGGCTTGATTGCCAGCACCGCCAGCGCCTCGTCGCGGCTCAGGTAATCGCCGCGTAGCGCGACTTCATCCGGGATGCCGGGGATGGATGCGGGGGATTTCCTGCCGGGCTTCGCTGCGGGAGAGCGCATGCCTGATTCTAGCGTCCCTGCGCTGTGGCCACGGAGGCTATGGACATCGACCCGACAAATACGGACAGGGACATTCCAGAGGCAATTTCCCATCACATCGCGGGCGGCGACATCCCTTCCGCAGATTCTGATAGAGACGGAATCAGACTTTCAGCAATGCAAATCCGGGATATTTAGCTGCCTTCTTGTCAAAGGTGAAGACATGCGCGCAGCGCTCATCAACTCCGATTTCGGCGATCAGGCAATCGACGAATTCGCAAGATGCTTGCCGGGCACCTTGCGCCGCTCGTTGAACCGCGGCTTGGTTTTGCAGGCGGAACTGCCTGGTCGCAAGGAGTTGCTCGACACATTCAATCTGCTCGTCGCCCGAGGCGCCATACAGATCGCCGAGCACCCAGAGCGTTTCCAGAAGCACCACGGTGAGAATCACGCCGGGGTCGGCACCAGTCAGTTCTTCTTCGATCAATCGGCTGGCCGCGCGTGATTGTGTCGGGTCGTCCTGGGTCAGGTAGCGCACCAGAACATTGGTGTCGAGACCGATCACTTGCCGGTGCCGAGAAACCGTCGCGTCGCTCCGCGCGCGGCCGAGGACTTGATTTCTTCCAGCGTCGCGGTTTTCCTGCGGCGGCCGGCAAACATGCCCTTGAGTTCGAGCGCGTCCCGGGTTGCTGCAACGATGCGAAACCCGCCGTCCTGCTCGATGAACTGCACGCGGTCACCGGTTGCCAGGCCCAGCGCATCGCGCACGGCCTTGGGAATGGTCAATTGGCCTTTGCTGGTCATAGTGGCGGTTGTCATGGCGGTAACGCCCGGAAAATGTAGATTCCTTACTTTACTCTACTTGCTTACCTACGGTAAGGACCCCGCCCATGTTGCCGGTGTCGATGACCCGCGTCATTCACCCAAACCGGTCAGTTGCTTCGGATTGGTTGAAAGGTCTTTGGGGCCGTCTATGACGCCACACACGTCTGCGAACAAGTCGTGGCAACTCCGGCCGCTCACGCCTTCGCTGGATCGCTGCAACGCTTCGCGCACGAGATCGGACTGCGTGCGACCCAACTCGCGGGCGCGCCCGGAAAGCCAGGCGGCCAACGGCTCGGGGAGCTTTACGGTTATGGTTTTCATCCAGCCATGGTATTGCGATTATGCGTACGCGACGATACGCAGCGCGCACCTGTTCCACCTCGACACCACCTACGCAAGAACTTGCGCCGCTTCCCGGACGCCACCGCGCTGCGGCGCCTCGGGGTGGAGATCGCGCAGTTGCGGCGCAACGTCTCGGGCGAAGGCGCGCATCGAAGCACGCACCTTCTCCGGCGTCGCATAGTCCCGACCGCTGTGAAAGAGCAGCGTGCCGAAGCCGCCGACGTCATGGTAGAAGCTGTCTATCATCTGCCGCACCGTCTCGGCCGATCCCACGAACAGATTGCCGGTGTCCACCAGGTAGTCGAAGTTGATGTCGGCGAACGTGCCGCCCTTCGGGATGCGCTCCTCCTGGTGCCAGGGGGTATTGGCGACTTCCCAGGCGATGGTCTCGTTGTAGGACTCGCGCAGGTCGTCACGCGCCTCCCGGTCGGTGGCGGCGACAAACACGACCCGGCAGGCATGCAGGTCGCCGCGCGCCTTGGGTCGCCCGACCTCGACCTGGCCTTCGACCAGCCCGTCACCCAGCTCGCGCAGATGATGGTTGGTGGCGAAGTCGCTGGTCAGCATCATCATGCCGAGCCGGCCGCAGAGCTGCGCCGAAACGCGGGAACTGGCGACCGACATGGCGATGGGCGGATGCGGCAGCTGCACCGGCGGGATGTCGACGAATAGCTGCTTGCCCTGCCAGAACTCGCCGTCGAGGTCGAACGGCTCCGGCCGGTTCTTGAGCAGACGCAGGATGATGTCGATCGACTCCCGGGTCATCTCGCGCATGCGCGCCGGATCCTGGCCGCGCCAGGCGACACGGTGCGGACGAAAGCCGGTGCCGATGCCGAGCATGTAGCGCCCGTTGGTCAACTGGTCGCTGGCGTTGCAGTCCAAGGCCACCTGGATCGGGTGATAGAAGGGCAGCGGGCGCACCGCCGGGCCAAGCTTGATTCTCCGCGTGATGGCGCTCGCGCGCGCGATCAACGGCTCGGCGGGCGCTTCGTGCTCGCTGAACCAGACCTCGGCGAAGCCGATTTCGTCGGCGACCCGCGCCTCTTCGAGGTCGAGCTCCCATCCTTCGCCCAGGCGCCGCTTGGGCCGGCGGTTGTTCGAGAACAAACCAAAGTGCATCTTGGGACTCCTTTTGGACGGCTATCATATATACTTATTTTGATTATCTGATATGCCGGAAAGGCACGCCGTTACGGCTTCACTATAAAATAATTCAGTAGATTTCTCAGTCGATCCGAACACCGGAATCTTTCACCAGTTTGGCGTACTTCTCCAGGTCTGCCTTGATGCGTTCGGTGAACTCCTCCGGCGTCGTGCCCAGGGCGACGATGCCCAGGCCATCCAGGCGCGCCCGTAGTTGCGGTTCGGCCAGCACCTTGCGCACTTCGGTGTAGATCTTCATCACCACCTCGCGCGGCGTGCCGAGCGGCGCGACATAGCCGATATGAACGTTGAGATCGAATCCGGGTGCGCCGGATTCCGCCACGGTGGGCAGATCCGGCATCAGGTGGGTGCGCTCGGCGGTGCTGACCGCGATGATGCGCGCCTTGCCCGCCTTGGCGTGCGGCTGTATCGAGGGCAGGCCGACGAAAATCGCACTCACGTCCCCGGCTAGCACCGCGGGGACGGACTGCGCCACGCCCTTGTAGGGCACGTGCGTCATATCGGCCCCGGAGAGAGTTTTCAGCATCTCCATGCCGAGGTGATGCGGACTGCCGTTCCCCGACGAGCCATACAGCAAGGATTTATTTTTCGACAGCGCCAGCAATTCGCGGACGTTCTGCGCCGGGACGGCGGCGCCGACCGCGAGGAACAAGGGTGCCGACGCCGCAATAGTGACCGCGGTGAAATCTCGGATCGGGTGATACGGCAGCTTGGAGAACAACGCAGGGTTGATGCCGAAATGGCCGGTGTCGGCGACGAACAGGGTGTAGCCGTCGGGCGGCGACGCCATCACGATCTGCGCCGCGACCACGCCGCCCGCGCCCGGGCGATTGTCGATCATCACCTGCTGCCCGATGGTCTCGGACAGGCGCTGCGCCACATTACGCGACATCACGTCGGGCCCGCCGCCGGTGCCGTAGGGCACCACCAGGCGTATCGGCTTACTCGGAAAGGCTTGCGCCTGCACGCCGGCAGGTACAGCAGCCGAAAATACCGCGGCCAGCATTGTCGCCATTGCAACCTTGTTCACATTGTTCATCGTGTCTCCTTCATGCCAGTTCCGATTCCAGCGGACCCCGATACGCAAGGTGCTGCCCCGAGACCGCGTGTGTCCCGAGGTGATCTCGATTTACTTCTTCACCTGCTCGTGCCCGCCCAGGCCCGGCTTGTACTTGCCCTGGACGAAATCGCCTATGCCCGACTCCAGCCAGCCGCCTTTCTGCGCCACGAACACCTCGTTTTCCTTGGCGCTGGTGAAGTTCATCGAGGCCTCCCAGCTCATTTCCAGCGAGAACCGGTAGCCGTCCTTGCACGCCCGCAGCGCGGCCGGATCCTTGGCCGCTATTTCCTTGGCGAGCGACATGGTTTCCGCTTCGAGCTTGGCTAGCGGCACCGAGAAATTGACGAACTTCATTTCCGCGGCCTTCTTGCCGTCGAAGTTGCGCCCGGTCATCGCGTACAGCAGCGCCTCGCGCGAGTGCACCATGTTGGCCAGCGACTTCGACACCGCGCCGCCGGGGAACATCTTGAAATTGATTTCCGAGAGGCCGAACTTCGCTTCATCGGCCGCTACCGCCAGGTCGCAGCCTTCCACGATGGAGAACGCGCCGCCGAAACAGAAGCCATTGACCATGGCGATGGTCGGCTTCGGGTAGTAGCGCAGGGTGCGGCCGCGCCATTCGACGGCCATGCGGGTGATGCGGTCGTACTCGGCCGGGTCCTTGCCCTTCAGCGCGTGGAAGAACTCCTTCAGGTCCATGCCGGCGGAAAAGGAATTGCCGGCGCCGGTCACCACCACCACCGTCACGTCGTCATCGTAGCGGATCTGCTCCAGCGCCGCGGTCATGTCGCGGTGCAGTTGCGGGTTCATCGCGTTCTTCTGTTCGGGGCGGTTGAGGGTGACCTTGGCGACCTTGTCGGCCACGTCCACTTTGACGGTCTTGAAATCGTATTTGCTCATCTTGATTCTCCAGGGGTTGTCGATCCGGTTCGAAAACAATTCATCCGCAAACTACAGGTGCCGGTTTCAGGATATGGAACAAGGGGGCCGCCCTTTACCAAACTGAGCCCCCTTGTATATCCCTCATTTTAGGGGAAACATGCTTGACGCTTTTCCGGAAATGGACACTTGTTCGGAGTTTCCTTTCCTACGAGACATTTCTGTCCATGCCCTTCCAGAAGGGTTCGCGCAGTTTCTTCTTGTCGATCTTGTTGGTGCTGGAGATATGCGGCAGCGCCGGCATGATGTCCACGCTCTTGGGTTTCTTGTAGCTGGCGATGAGCGATTTGCAGTGCTCTATCAGTTCCGCCTCGGTGGCGCCGGCGCCGGGCTTGAGCGCGACGCAGGCTTTCACCGATTCGCCCCACTTGGGGTCCGGCACGCCGATCACCACCGCCTCGAACACCGCCGGGTGCAGCATCAGCGCTTCCTCGACTTCGCGCGAATAGATGTTCTCGCCGCCGGAGATGATCATGTCCTTCTTGCGATCGACGATGAACAGGTAATGCTCGTCGTCGAAGTATCCCATGTCCCCGGAGTGCATCCAGCCATCGACCAGCGCCGCGCCGGTGGCCGCCGGGTTGCGCCAATAGCCCTGCATCATCGCCACCGAGCGCCCCCACACCTCGCCGATCTCGCCCACTGCGCAGTCGGTACCGTCATCGCGCACCACGCGCACGTCGCTGCCCAGTATCGGCTGCCCGGCGGAGGCGAGGCGCCCGGTTGCCTTGGCGGATCCCTCGAGGTGATGCTGGTGCTTTTGCAGCGCCGTGGTCGGGCCGCCCTCGCTCATGCCGTACACCTGCAGGAAGATCTTGCCGAACACCGCGTTGGCCTCGCGCGACAGCGCCACCGACATCGGCGCGGAGGCGTAGCAGATGGTGCGCATGCTCGACATGTCGCGCGGCGCCTGGCGCTGCACTTCCAGCATCATCTGTATCATGGTCGGAGCGAGGTGCGCCTCGGTGATGCGGAATTGCTCGATGGCCTCCAGTATGACGCGCGGGTCGAACGCGCGGAACAGCACCACGGTGGTCGAGGCCGTCCAGAATGTCAGCAGCTCGGTGGTGCCGCCGATGTGGTAGAAGGGCATCACCACCAGCATCCGCCCGTCCTGCTGCGCCCCCTGCACCAGCGCCTGGTAGCGCGCCTGTTCCAGCTGGCCTTCGTTCCCCAACATCACGCCCTTGGCGCGGCCGGTGGTGCCCGAGGTATAGATGAGAAACACGGTGTCCTTTTCGCGCGCGCGTAACGCCGGCGTGGTGTCCGGCGCAGCGCTGACCACGGCCTCGTAACTCTCGGCCCAGTCGGGCGCCGGACCGATGCACAGCAGCCGCGCGCCTTTCGGCAGCGAGGCGCGCAGCTCCGCGGCCCGCTCGGTGTAGGACGATTCGAAAACGAACACCGCCGGCTCGGCATCGCGCAGGATGTCCGCCTGCTCGCCCGCGGCCAGCCGGTAGTTGACACCCACCGCGATGAAGCCCGACAGGCCGGCAGCGCCATGCACCTCGGCGTATTCCACGCAATTCTGCGCGAGTATGGCGATGCGGTCCTGGCGGGCGAGGCCGCCGTCAACCAGCGCGTTGACCAGTTGCTTCACGCGCGTCAGATAGCCGCCGAAGGTGACGGTGCGGCCTTCGAAAATGATTGCGGGATGATCGCGAAAACAGAGCGCATTGCGCTCGTACATGTCGGCCAGGATCATGACACGACGGCCGGGGTGATTGCTGTATTCATAGGCTCCTCCTGGTGCACTGGGTGCGCACATTGGCTCTAGCACGGTTTGCACGGTTTGCACGGTTTGCACGGTTTGCGCGTTCTGCACGCTCGCATACGTTATACCGGAGAACGTCCGCGGGGGGCCTGACTAGACAATTCAGTACGTCAAACCAGGATGCCTGCCTGCAGCCGGGGCTCCGTTGCAACCGGCTGCAGGCACCCGCGCGAGCCATCGCAGGAGGCGGATTTTGCGGCGCGTGGCGTCCGGCGGCAACATGTTGATCCGTCAATCAACGGCTTTGCCCTTGCGTCGGCGGCACGTATGCTGGACAGTTACCCGCCTGCCACCCGCCTGCCACCCCCCACCCATCCCCACCTTTTGAATGAACTGGAGAAATCAATATGGAACGCCCCGCCCGCAAGCAAAAACCGCTCAAGTCCAACATGGGCTGGAGCACGCCCGACCAGATCACCGTCAAGGGGTTCGATTTCACCGGCACGATTCTCGGCAAGCTGTCGCTGGGGGACATGGCCTGGCTGGAGATCAAGGGCACCTTGCCGACGCCGCAGCAGTCGGCCGTATTCAACGCGCTGCTGGTCACCCTGGTGGAGCACGGCATGACGCCCATGGCGATGGCCACGCGCCTCGTATACCTGGGCGCACCCGAGTCGCTGCAGGCTGCGGTGGCCGCCGGCCTGTGCGGCATGGGCAGTGTGTTCGCCGGCACCGCGGAGGGATCGGCGCGCATGGTACAGGACGCGCTGCGCGACCCGGAAGCGAAGAAGGATCTGCCCGGCCTGGCAGTGCGCATCGTCGCCGATTACATGGCGACCAAGCGCTCCATTCCGGGCATCGGCCATCCGCTGCACAAGCCGATCGATCCGCGCACGCCGGTGCTGTTCGATGTCGCCGCAAAGAACGGTTATTCGGGTGATTTCGTGAAACTCATGCAGCTGGTGGCGGCTGAAGCCGAGCGGGTGCGCGGGCGCTCGCTGCCGGTCAACGCCACCGGCGCCATTGGTTCGATCGCCTCGGAACTGGGCATCGACTGGCGGCTGTGCCGGGGCATCGCCGTCATCGGCCGCGCTGTGGGACTGGTTGGCCATATCGCCGAAGAGCTGCAAAACCCGATCGCCTCGGAAATGTGGGCGCGCGCCGAAGAGGAGACCAGCGCCCTGGCGCGCGAAGGGACATGACACCGTCGAACATTCGGGGGATGCGCCGTTCATCGAAGAGCCCGATAGGTACAATCGGCTTGTAGCCGGATATTCCGTACAACATCACCATGGAAACACTGAACAAGTGCCCATTTCCGGAAAAGCGTCAAGCGTGTTTCCCCTAAAATGGGGGACATACAAGGGGGCGCCGCCCCCTAGTTCAGCAAATCACGCGCGGTGAACCCATGCAAACCCTGGCAGAACTGCTGGCACGCAATGCACGCCTGCACGGCGACCGGCCGGCGATAGTCAACGCCGGACGCCGCTATACCCATCGCCAGCATGCCGAGCGCGTCTGGCGGCTGGCCGGCGCGTTGGCGGCGGAAGGGTTGAAGCCCGGTGAGCGCATTGCCGTGCTGTCGCAGAATTGCAGCGAGTACCTGGAACTCTACGGCGCCGCCGAAGCGGGCGGCTTCATCCTCGCCACGCTGAACTGGCGCCTCGCACCGCCGGAACTTCTCAAGATCCTCGGCAACTGCGCCCCGACCGTGCTGGCCTACGAGGCGCAGTACGCCGGCGTGGTGGCGCAGTTGCTGCCGCAACTCGCAGTGCGGCCGCGGCTGGTGTGCATCGGCGGCGAAGCACCGCCACAAAGCGCGGCGGATCACGCCTCTCTAATATCGCAGGGCGCAACCGAATACGAGGCGCTGCTCGCGCGGGGCGCGCCGGTGCCGCCCGCGCACCGGCCGCAAGCCGAAGAGATCGCGCACCTGGTCTACACCAGCGGGACCACCGGCCTGCCGAAAGGGGCGATGCTGAGCCACCGCGCGCTGGTGCATACGGCACTGGGCATCGCCTGCATGACCGCGACCCGTCCCACCGACATCTCGCTGGTGTGCATGCCGCTGTTCCACGTGGGCGCGAAAATCGAATGGATGACCTTGCAATACATGGGCGGGGCGATATTCCTGCTGCGCCAGTTCGATCCCGTGACCATTTTCGAGACCATACAGAAAGAACGCATCACGGTCGCGCACTTCGCCCCGGTGATGGTGAAGACGCTGGCCGAGCACCCCGAGCGCACCCGCTACGATCTGTCCAGCCTCGCGACCGTGCACTACGGCTCCGCGCCGGTCCCGGTGGAAGAACTGCGCCGCGCCACCGCCGCCTTCGGGCCGATATTCACCCAGGTCTACGGCCAGACCGAGCAGCTCACCTCGTCGCTGCTGCTGCCCTACCAGATGCGCCTGGATGGCGACGCACGGGACATCGCGCGCCTCGCCTCCGCCGGACAGCTGTATCCGGGTACCGAGGCGCGCATCGTGGACGACAGCGGTCACGATTCTCCCACCGGCAAGGTGGGCGAACTGTGGGTGCGCTCCCCCGGCATGATGAGCGGCTACTGGGACAATCCCGAACTCACCGCCGAGACCATGGGCGATGGCTGGCTGCGCACCGGTGACATGGGCTTCCTGGATGAAGAAGAATATCTCTACATCGTCGACCGCAAGAAGGACATGATCATCTCGGGAGGCGAAAATATTTATTCGCTGGAAGTCGAGGAAGCGCTGCTGTCGCACCCGGCAGTGGGCGAAGCCACCGTGATCGGCGTGCCCGACGCGAGGTGGGGTGAATCGGTGAAGGCCTTCGTCGTGCTGCGCCCCGGGACACACGCGGACGAAGCAGCGCTGATCGCGCATTGCCGCGAGCGCATCGCCAGCTACAAGAAACCGCGCTCCGTCGAATTCGTCACCGCCTTTCCGCGGCTGCCGCATGGCAAGGTGGACAAGAAAGCGCTGCGCGCGCCCTACTGGAAGGATGCGTCGCGCCAGGTGTCGTGAGCGACGGCTCGTGGAAGTTTGTGGAACGGCCCCGC
Source organism: Betaproteobacteria bacterium (assembly GCA_009693435.1). Next base: position 29,446 of record SHXF01000022.1, read on the forward strand.
ATCGGGAAATGAAAAGGGCACGCCGCCGATTGGCTGCCCGGGCACGAAAGCAGGGCGGGCAGTTCCAGCATTTTTTTCGCAGGGAGGATGACATGAAATACCCGAAAACCACGATCGCCAGCATCGCGGCAGCAATGTGAAACTCGACTAGGTCGGGAATGGGCTCCCGACATGTAGCGAGCGCCATGCGCACGCAGCGGGGAGATCGTGCGCATGGCGCACGCTACTAAATCATCATTCGGTACACTGGAACGCCATCCGAAGAATCGCGCGAATCAAGGAGAAGGACACTATGGAAATCAGTGAAATCAGCGCTTCGCAATTCCGTCTGGACAGCGGCGGGTCATCGGTATCGATCGAACAGCTGATCGGCCGCGCGCTGCCGGCGGGACAGCCCGGGCAGTTTGCCGAACTCGAGCTCTACTACCAGGCGCTCAACAACTTTTTCCGCACCTTCGATATCAGGAGCGACGATCGCATGGTGATCCTGGCGGACCGGCTGCTCGACAACCGCGTGATCGCGGCCATCTCCGGGCTGGCGCTGTCGCGCGGCGTGCGGCCTGTCGTGGTCAGCATGCCAAATTCGCAGATCCTGGCGATCCCGGACGATGTGAAGCCGATTCTTGAGAAGGCCACGTTCGTCGTCTCCACTTGGTATTGCTCGGTGATGGATCCGTACTGCGTGGCACTGCGCCGCGACCGCGGCCAGCGCTGGGTGAAGATCACGTTCTTTCGCAACCTCGATCTGCTGCACGCGCCGCACGCGCGCTTCCCGGTCGATCTGATCAGCGAAATCATCCGCGCCACCGCGGCGCGACTGCCGCGCGACCGCGCCTTCAACATGCAGTTCACCGACAAGCGCGGCAGCGATCTTTCGATCGGGCTCACCCCGCGCATGAACGACGGCAATCTCAACACCAACCGCTGGCGCGGCCAACTGCTGGCGAACGAGCCCGGCGCGTACGTCCACTACATCCCCACCCACGGCCCCAATCTGTACGAGCGCGGACCCAGCGTCGATTCGCCCGATCAGGTGGTGCCGGTCAACGGCACCATCTACCCGCAATGGGCGATCGGCTTCGAGCGCCCGTTCCTGGAACCGATAGGGGTGCGCTTCGCCGATGACCGGGTGGTGGAGGTGACCGGCCATTCGGAGGAGGCCGCCATACTGCGCAACATGCTGATCGGCTCGCAGCTGATCGAACTGGGCTGCGGCTTCAATCCGAAATGGCCGCGCCACCTGGTCTATCCCGCAGGCTCGAATTCACCGGGCGCCCTGCACTTTGGCGTCGACATGGTGAAAGAGTCCGAGTACGTGAAGAAGATGATGCCGGCCTGGGAGGAGCCGCCCACCCACATGGACCTGATCAGCTTCGACTGCAGCGTGCGCGCCGGCGATCGGCCGGTGGTAACCGACGGCTTCCTGGAGGCATTGCGCGACCCGCAGGTGGTGGAACTGGCAAAGCGCTACGGCGATCCGCTGGAACTGCTGGAGAACTGGCCGGCTTGAGGCGCGACGTGGCGCTGTTCCTCGGGCCGCAGCACATCGAGCGGCTGTTCGCCGAAGGCCATGTCGCCATGGCCGACGTGGTGGGCGCGGTCGAGTCCTCGTTTCGCGAGCAGGGAGAACACCAGCTTGGCATCCTGCCGCGCCAGGTGCTGGCGGCGGACGGGGCATCGACGTCCACCCGCGTTAAATCGCTGAAGCTGAGCGCTTCCTATCTGCGCGACTCAGGCCTGGTAGGGGCTTCCATTTACACCGCCCACTTCCGGCCCGGCGGACTGGAGATGTGGTTCACCCTGTTCTCAGGCGAAACGGGCGAAATGCTGGCGGTGCTGAACGGTACCAGCCTCAGCCTGTGGAAGACCGGGGCTACCGCCGCGGTCGCGGCAAAGCATCTCGCGCGCAGCGACGCGAGCCGGGTGGCCCTGATCGGTACCGGGCGCTACGCGGTGTATCAGTTGCTGGGTCTCGCGGCGGTGCGTCGCATCGACAGGGTTGACTGCTACAGCCGCCGCCCGGAGGCGGTGCAGCGCTTCATCACCCGGATGCAGCCACTCTTGCCCTCTGTTGCCCTGCACGCCGCGCACTCCGCGCGCGCGGCCGTGGCCGATGCAGACATCGCCGTCACCATCACCACCTCGGCCGAGCCGGTGCTGGAAGGCGCATGGCTGCGCCCCGGCCAGCATCTCAACGTGATGGGGGCGCATGACCCGCAAGCGCGTGAAATCGACAGCACCGCGGTGCAGCGCTCGCGGCTGGTGGTCGATTCCATCGATCAGGCGCTGAACGAAAAGGGCGAACTGCTCATGCCGCTGGCAGAGAAGGCGATAGTGCGCGCGCACCTGCTGGGAGAACTGGGCGACGTGGTCACCGGGAATTTGCAGGCACGGCGCTCCGATGGCGATATCACGGCGTTCCTCTCCGGCGGCACGGCGCTCGAATACGTGCACTTCTGCGCGTTGTTGCGCGAGCGCGCGCTGGCAGCCGGTATCGGGCAGCCACTGGAGATTTAAGCGGGCGCGCATTGCGCGGCCGTCGTGTCATCAAAGGGGAATCTCATGGCAAGCAATAATCTGGCGATGCTGGCGGCAACGTTGCTCGGGTGCGCGGCCGCCATCGGCGGCGGTGCGATGGCGCAGGAATATCCGGCCAGGCCCATCCGGTTCATCGTGCCGCAACCCCCCGGCGGGCCAACCGATATCGTGGCGCGTCTTATCGGCCAGAAGCTGTCCGAACGGGTCGGTCAGGCGGTGGTCATCGACAACCGTCCCGGCGCCGGCAGCAACATCGGCACCGACCTCGCCGCCAAATCGCCCGCCGACGGCTACACCCTGGTGTTCGCGACCATTCAGCACGTGGTCAACCCGTTCCTGTTCAAGTCGCTGCCGTTTGATCCGGTGAAGGACTTCGCGCCGGTAACCCTGGTGAGCAAGGCCCACATCGTGCTCGTGGTGAACCCCGAGTTGCCGGCGAAATCCCTGCAGGAGCTGATCAATCATGCGCGTTCACGCCCCGGGCAGCTGAATATCGCCTCGGCCGGCAATGGCGGCACCAGCCATCTTGCGGCGGAACTGTTCAAGGCGCGGGTGGGCGTCAATCTGGTTCACGTGCCCTACAAAGGCACGCCGCCCGCGCTGAACGACCTGCTGGGCGGCCGGGCACAGGTGATGTTCGACGGCATCATCACCTCCGAAGCGCACGTGCGCGCCGGCAAGCTGCGCGCGCTGATGATCGCCGGGCCGTCGCGCTCGCCGCTCCTGCCCGGGGTGCCCAGCGCGACCGAAGCCGGCCTGGCAGGATTCGAAGCGAGCGGGCTCGCCGGCGTTCTGGTTCCGGCGGGTACGCCTCCCGCGGTGATCGCGAAGCTCAACGCCGAAACCGTCGCGGTGATACGCAACGCGGAGTTGCGCGACAAGCTGGTCAGCTTCGGCCTCGAGCCGGTGGGCAGCAGCGCCGCGGAATTCGACGCCTACCTGAAGGCGGAATCGGCCAAGTGGTCGAAACTGATCAGCGAGGCGGGGATACGCGCGGATTGAGGGCCGGCGCATGGTGCAACAACTATCGTGCGCACGGCGCACGCTGCTTTTGAGGACTACGCTTCAGGGCGCCGGGTACACAAAGCAGGAGCACAACGCGGGAGCACAACGCGGGAGCACAACGGGCACCCTTGACGTAAGTCAAGCTGCGAAGCGCAGTTCGATGCGAACCTTCCTATCAGCGGCCTGCTTGCCGAATTCCACGGCGAGTGGCAAGGGCAGGCAGAAAGCAACGGCAACGCCGCGTGATCAATGCCTGACAGCGTAGAACGACAGCACGCCGCTGCGAATGTCCAGCGGCTCCACGCGCGCAAAACCGGCCTCGCGCAGCAGCGCTCCGATGTGCTCGGGCCCCATGCAGGTTCCCAGGCCCGGCCCGCCCTGGGCAAGCGACTGGGTCATGCAGTGGAACACGCTGAAGCCGTAGTACATGGTGCCGATCGCGTTGCTATTGCCTTCCACCGTGTCTGCGGCCTTGGGTTCGATCACCATAAATACGCCGTCGGGTTTGAGGCGCGCGCGGATCTGGCGCAGCGTCGCGAGCGGCGCGGCCAGGTCGTGGATGCAGTCGCACGCCGTGATGAAGTCGAACTGCTCGCCAGGCGCGAAATCGGCGAGCGACTGGGCGAGGAAGCGCACGCGCGGCCCCAGCGATGCGGCATCGGCTGCCGCTTGCGCGTGGCGTATCGACTCCTCGCTGCGATCGATCCCGGTCACGCTCGCCTGCGGAAAGGCACGCGCCAGCGACAGCACCACCGCACCCGCGCCGCAGCCGAAGTCGAGCACGCTGCCGCCTGATTGCAGGCGCGCCGTGACCTCCGGCAACGACTTCATCCAGTGGCTGGCGAAACGCTGCTCGTACTGGCCGCGGTTCAGCAGGTCGAGCGCCTCTATGCCGTCCTTGCCATAGTCTTCGAAGGGCACGCCGCCACCGGTGCGGAAGGCCTCGGCCACGCGCGGCGCAACCCGCATCAGCACCGGCACCATGCAGAACAGCCCGCCCATGAAATGATCGGATTCGTCCGAGGCCACCATGTAGGCATGCTCATCGGGCAGGGTATAGGTGTCCGCCGCGTGGTCGTGGTCGAGGTAACCCGCGCTCGCCATGCCCTTCAGCCATTCCTCGACGTAGCGCGATTGCAGCCCCGTCGCCGCCACCAGTTGCGAAAGCGCAAGCGGCCCCTTGCCCGCCATGGCGCGAAACAGCCCGGTCTTGACGCCGACGTAACCTAACCCCGCGCTCATGGCGCCCGCCATGTCGCCGAAAACCTTGTTGGTGAATGCCCTGACTTTTTCCTTGTCCATTCTTTCCTTGTCCATGAATGCCGCCTCCTGGAATCTTGCAGCAAACAGTGTAGCCGCAGTGTCGCGGAGCGCGTCAACAGCGGGAGCGCGTCAACAGCGCCAAATCCGCGGTCGCGGCATGCGCACCGATGAAAAAGCGGGTCTCGTAATATATATTATTAAATATGACAAATGGCTGTTAATTAGCGAAATAAAGCCATCTTGTCCATCGAAAGTTTTAAAATATCACGATGGTCACGGCTCGACGGAACACCGCCCGCCAGCCCTGTTTGCCTTGCGACGGCTGACCCGCACAGCGCGGGGGATGGAGTAAAATTTGCAGCCCGCCATGAATACAGCGCTTTTTGCCCCGGCAGACGCTCCATTTCCCCATCCGAACCCGAGAAAGAGGCGCGCGAGACGCAGCTCTGGTCGCACCCGCACCCATGAAAATCGCCTTCGTCGTCGATCCACTCGAGTCCTTCAAGATCTACAAGGACAGCACTTACGCCATGATGGTCGAGGCGGCGAAGCGCGGCCACGCGCTGCACGTCATGACGCAGGAAGGGCTGATGTGGAAGGGCGGACGCGTCCTCGGCGAGCACCAGCCATTGAAGCTGACCGGGAAGAAGGGCCATGCCTGGTACCGCCTCGGCCCGGTCGAGGAGGCGCCGCTTGCAGACTTTGATGCGGTGCTGATGCGCAAGGATCCGCCGTTCGACGCCGAGTACGTCGCCAGCACCTGGCTGCTCGAGCAGGCGCAGCGCGACGGCGCCAGGGTATTCAATGATCCGCGCGCGGTGCGCGATCACAGCGAGAAGCTCGCCATCGCCCAGTTTCCGCAATTCACCGCGCCGACTCTGGTAACGCGGCTACCGCATCAGGTGCAGGCGTTCATCGACATGCATGCCGACGTGGTGCTGAAACCGCTCGACGGCATGGGCGGACACTCCATCTTCCGCGTCACCGATCGCGATCCGAACCGCAACGTGATCATCGAAATGCTGTCGCAGCAGGGCTCGCGCACCATCATGGCCCAGCGTTACATTCCCGAGATCCGCGAAGGCGACAAACGGGTGCTGTTGATCGACGGCAAGCCGGTGCCGCACTCCCTTGCGCGCATCCCCAAGGCGGGAGAGTCGCGCGGCAATCTCGCCGCCGGCGGCACCGGCGTGGCGCGGCCGCTGTCGGCACGCGACCTGGAGATTGCCGCTGCGCTCGGCCCGGAACTGGCACGCCGCGGCCTGATGCTGGTCGGCCTGGACGTGATCGGCGACTATCTCACCGAGGTCAACTGCACCAGTCCCACCTGCTTTCAGGAAATCACCGAGCAGACGGGCTTCAACGTGGCCGCCATGTTCATCGATGCGCTGGAGCGCGCTGTATGAAGTTCGGACCCATCCGGCGCGGCGCAGCGGCATGAGGCGCGGCGGTCCTCGTCCTGCGGGAACGAAGCGATGACGGGCATTCTCATCGTTTCCCACGGCCGTTTCGGCGAAGCGCTAATCCAGTGCGCCAGCCACGTGCTGGGCAAGCGTCCCGAGCAGGTGCTGCAGTTGGGCGTGTCGGTCAGCGACGACCCCGATGTCATCCTGGCGCAGGCGCGCGATCTCGTCGGTCAGCTCGACAGCGGCAAGGGCGTGCTGGTGTTCACCGACATGCTGGGCGGCACGCCCTCGAACGTGGCCACCAGACTCCTGAACCCGGGTCGCGTGGAAGTGGTAACGGGCGCAAATCTGCCGATGCTGATGCGGGCACTGACCTACCGCAATGAACCGCTCGCCACCGTGGTCGAAAAAGCGGTGAGCGGCGGCCGCGAGGGCGTCGTGCATATCCTCGAATCGTCGCCCTGACCCATGCCTCAGACTGAAATTGAAATCATCAACAGACTCGGGCTGCACGCGCGCGCGTCGGCCAAGCTGACGCAGACCGCGGGCAGCTTCGCGGCCGACATATGGCTGTCGCGCGACGGGCGCCGCGTCAATGCGAAAAGCATCATGGGCGTGATGATGCTCGCCGCAGGCAAGGGAAGCCGTATCACGATCGAGACCGAAGGCGCCGACGCGGACGCAGCGCTGGCGGCGCTGACCAGGCTCATCGAAGACAAGTTCGGCGAAGGAGAATAGGCGTGCCGCTCGGGGGAAAGCTCGCATGAATGGCGCCGGCACACTGGCCGCCGCCAGCGCCAGCTTCACCCTGCACGGCGCGGGCGTGGCGGGCGGCATCGCCATCGGCTATGCGCACCTTACCTCCACCGCGCGCCTGGAAGTGGCGCATTACGAAATCGATCCGGAGGAGGTCGATGCGGAGATAGCGCGCTTCGACGGCGCCATCGAGCAGGTGCGCGGCGAGCTGATCGGATTGCAGGCCGTCGTGCCGTCCGGCGCGCCCCAGGAAATGGGCGCGTTCCTCCAGCTCCACCAGATGATCCTCAACGATTCGACCTTGTCGAAGACACCGCGCGACATCATCCGCGGCCGCCGCTGCAACGCCGAATGGGCGCTGGTGCAGCAGATGGACATCCTGGTGGCGCAGTTCGACGAGATCGAGGACGCCTACCTGCGCGAACGCAAGCACGACATCATGCAGGTCGTGGAGCGGGTGTTGAAGGCCATGCTCGGCACCGGCCACACACCGGGCGAGCCGACGCACGAGAAGAACGTCATCGTCGTCGCGCACGACCTGTCGCCCGCCGACATGATCCTGTTCAAGCGCCATCAGTTCGCGGGTTTTGTGACCGACCTGGGCGGCGTCACCTCGCATACCGCCATCGTAGCGCGCAGCCTCGACATTCCCGCCATCGTCGGCCTGCATACCGCGCGGCAGATGATCCGCGAAAACGAATTGCTGATCATCGACGGCCGCGAAGGCGTGCTGATCGTCAACCCCGACCAGCAGGTGCTGTCGGAGTACCAGTTGCGCCAGCGGCAGTTCGGCCTGGAGCGGCAGAAACTGAAGCGGCTGCGCACCACCCGCGCGATCACGCTGGATGGCATCGAAGTGGCGCTGCACGCCAACATCGAGTTGCCGCAGGATGTGACCGACGTCCACGAATCGGGCGCCAGCGGCATCGGCCTGTTCCGCAGCGAATTCCTGTTCCTCAACCGCACCGACCTGCCGGGCGAGGATGAACAGTTCGAAGCCTATCGCCAAGTGGCCGCCGCGATGAACGGCAAGCCGGTCACCATACGCACCCTCGACCTGGGGGCCGACAAGGCCCTGCATGGCACAGACCGGTCCGGGCCGAATCCGGCGCTGGGATTGCGCGCAATCCGTTTCTGCCTGGCCGAGCCGCAAATGTTCCTCACGCAGTTGCGGGCCATCCTGCGTGCCTCGCACTACGGCAAGGTCAGGCTGCTCATACCGATGCTCGCCCATGCCCACGAAATCGAGCAGACCTTTTCCGCGATAACCCATGCCCGCGCAACGCTGGACAGGGATGGTCTGCCCTACGACAAGACCCTTGAGGTGGGCGGCATGATAGAGGTGCCTGCAGCGGCGCTGTCGGTGGGCATGTTCATCGAGCGGCTCGACTTTCTGTCCATCGGCACCAACGATCTGATCCAGTACACGCTCGCCATCGACCGCACCGATGACGCCGTGGCCCACCTGTATGACCCGCTGCACCCGGCGGTACTGCAGTTGGTGGCGGGAACGATACGCGCGTGCAATCGCGCCAATACCCGGGTTGCCGTATGTGGAGAAATGGCGGGCGACGTGACCCTGACGCGCCTGTTGCTCGGCTTTGGCCTGCTCGAGTTTTCCATGCATCCGGCGCAGCTGCTCAGCATCAAACAACAGGTGCTGCACACCAGCTTCGCGGATGTTAAGCCGCTGTCGCGCCGCATCCTGCGCGCGCCGCATCCGGACAAGGCCCGTCAGCTGCTCGCCAGGCTGAACGGCTGACCCGCTGCGATGCGCTGGCGCATTTGTTTCGATGCGCTCGCGCATTTGTTGCGATGTGCTCGCGCATTCGTTGCGAAGCGCGGGCGCATTCGTTGCGAAGCGCGGGCGCATTTGTTGCAATGCGCTGGCGCATTCGTTGCAATGCGCGCGCGCATCCGTTGCAATGCGCGCGCATTCGTTTCGCGACAATCCGGTCCGTGCCAAATGCCATTGCAATGTTGACTGGAATCCGGCGCAAGGCTACATTGGCCTGTACTTGCACAGGTGAAACCATGACCGAGCTCACCGTTACCTTGCCCGATGATGTGGCCCGACAAGCGCAGGCCGCCGGCCTGTTGCACCAGGACGCGCTTGCCGCGTTGCTGCGCGATGCGATGACCCGGCAGCGAGTCGGGCGGCTGTTCGCGACCATGGATCGGCTTTCCGCCCTGGATCCAGCGCTCAGCGAGGCGGAAATCGCCGCGGAAATCAAGGCCGCACGCGCCGAGCGGCGCGCTTCGATTGAGAATCGTCGCTGACACCAACGTTGTAGTTTCGGCGCTGCTTTGGGGCGGAAAGCCAGGCGAGATCCTCGCCGCATGCCGCGCCGGAGAAGTCACCCTCCATACCAGCGCCGTGCTGGTTGCCGAACTTGAGGAAATTCTCGGCCGGGCCAAATTCGCCGACCGCATTGCGCGAGCCGGAAGCTCGGTCGAAGAATTCGTCGCCGATTACCTTTCGCTCGTCGCCATGGTGCACGCTCCGGCGCTGCCGCAACCCGTCGCGCGCGACGCCGACGACGACCACGTGCTGGCCTATGCGCTCGCGGCTCGCGACGGACGGAGCGCATCGCGGCGATCACGCAGGAAATTCAGGAGGCCGGCGGGCAGACGCTCGCGCTGAAACTGGATGTGACCGGCCTGGAGAGCGTGCGCGACTTCGTCGGCAACGCTCGCCAGCAGTCCGGTCGGATTGACGTGCTCGTGAACAACGCCGGCGTCATGCCTCTGTCGTTCATGGCGGAGCTAGGCGTTGATATGAGTGGAACCGGATGATCGACGTCGACCTGCGCGGCGTCCTCCACGGTATTGTCGCCGTCCTGCCGATCATGCGCGAACAGAAATCGGGAGTGATAGGAAAATTAAGTGCGACACGAGGTCGCTCATAGAAGTTGTTCCTCCTATAAATGAAAAAAGGGAGGGCGTCCCTTCAGGGCTCGAATGTAGCCACCACAAAAAAGCGTAACCAGCAGCAATGACGACACCCCGCTTCGGCTCATGTGGCGCGCCGGACAGGACGCGGCGCCGATGATCTCCGACAGGAATTGATTTGAGGCGGGATCGCCGTTGAGCATGCTGTTCTCGCTGCCCTCCTCATAGTTGAGTACGAACTGCGCGGCGATGCGGGCGTTGCCGGGCCACGCATGGGGCGAATGGCGTCCGTAGGCGGTCCAGTCGCGGGGATAGGGAGAGGTTGTGGACAGTTATAATAAACATGATAATTGAACGTTCGTTTCAGTCAGTAAAGACGGGCTTGTATGATAATGAAAGTTATAGATGTATGGGATGCGTCTGGAGTATTTTCCCTTATCCCCGGCATTTCTCCCAACGGGAGAAGTGAGACTGGTCCAGGGGAAATGTCAGCGAGCGCGCAATTGGAACGCTGAATTGCGCCGTGTCGGTCCCTGCCAAATTGACGTCTGCCCGGGCGTGCGGTAACGTTGGCACTGCGCCGATTTGACGATCAGCTTGCGGGCGCTGGAAGCGAGACTTCCTAAATCCGGCTAAAGCGTGGGAAACCCGTTTAGCGAGCAAGCTCGGACGGGTTTTTTGTTTGCGGGATGAAAATGAGCGAAGGCCGGTCCATCGGCGCCGTCAAGCCGGCGATCATGCATTTCGATACGCCGCTGCGATGCTCGAGCGGCGCAGTGGTCGATTGCTACGACCTGATGTACGAAACCTACGGCAGCCTGAACGCGGCGCGTTCCAACGCCGTGCTGGTCTGCCACGCGCTCAACGCGTCGCACCATGTCGCCGGCTACTATGACGATTCCGGCACCGGTGGCCGCAGCAAGGGCACCGACACCATCGGCTGGTGGGATAACATGATCGGCCCGGGCAAGCCGCTCGACACCGATAAATTCTTCGTGCTGGGCGTCAACAACCTGGGTGGCTGCTTCGGCTCCACCGGCCCGGCGTGCATCAACCCGGCCACGGGTCAACCCTATGGCTCGTCCTTCCCCGTGGTTACCGTGGAGGACTGGGTCGAGACACAGGCGCGCCTTGCGGAGCGGCTGGGCATCGCGCGCTTCGCCGCGGTGATGGGCGGCAGCCTGGGCGCCATGCAGGCGCTGCAGTGGACCATTGGCTATCCGGAGCGCATTGCCAACGCGGTTGCCGTCGCGGCGGCGCCGAAGCTGTCGGCGCAAAACATCGCCTTCAACGAAGTCGCGCGCCAGGCGATCACCACCGACCCGGATTTCCATGGCGGCAACTTCTACGGGCATGGCGTGATTCCGCGGCGCGGCCTGCGCCTCGCGCGGATGATAGGCCACATCACCTATCTCTCCAACGATGCCATGATGGAGAAATTCGGCCGCGCGCTGCGCTCCGGATCGGTAAATTACCATTTCGACGTCGACTTCGAAGTGGAGTCCTACCTGCGCCACCAGGGCGACAAATTCGCCGATTACTTCGACGCGAACACCTACCTGCTGATCACGCGGGCTCTGGACTATTTCGACCCGGGCGCGGCACACGGCGGCAGCGTGGCGCAGGCCTTTGCCCGATCCACGGCGCGCTACCTCGTGATTTCGTTCACCTCGGACTGGCGCTTCGCGCCGGCGCAATCCCGGGAACTGGTCAAGGCGCTGCTGGATAACCGGCTCGACGTTTCCTATGCCGAAATCGACGCGCCGCACGGCCATGACGCCTTCCTGCTCGAGGATCCGCGTTATCACGCGCTGATCCGCGTCTACTTCGACAACATATACGCGGGACTGTGAGGCGCGCCATGAACCAGAGCGCCGGACACGCTGCCGCAACCAGCCCGCTGGAACAGGCGCGCGCGCTCGCCGGGGACCGCCCCGACATCGAAGCCATCGCGGCCTGGGTCAAACAGGATTCGACGGTGCTCGATCTGGGCTGCGGCGACGGACTGCTGCTGCGCTACCTGAAACAGACCCGCAATGCGCGCGGCTACGGCGTGGAGATCAGCGACGAGCGCATCATCGCCTGCGTGCGCAATGGCGTGAACGTGATCCAGATGAACCTGGAGGCCGGATTGCAGGGATTCGACGCGGCTTCGTTCGATTGCGTCATCCTTTCCCAGACACTGCAGGCGATGCGCCATACCGGCGAGATCGTGCTCGACATGCTGCGCGTGGGACGCGAGGCCATCGTCAGCTTTCCGAATTTCGGACGCTGGGACCGGCGCGCCCAGATCTTGTTCCGCGGCAGAATGCCGGTGTCGGAAGATCTGCCCTACCAGTGGTACGACACCCCCAACCTGCACCTGTGCACCATGGCGGATTTCGAGTCCTTTTGCGCGGAGCAAGGCATCGAAATCATGGCGCGGCTGGTGCTGCACCGCGGCCGGCCGGTAACCCTCTGGCCCAACCTGTTCGGCAGCCTGGCCGCCTATCACATCCGCAAACAGCGCTGACGAGCAGACCACCGCCGGATAACCCGCCTATTTCAATACGCGAAACAGGTTGTTGAAGTCGTCGGTCCACACCGGCAGGTCCGGCGGCACGTCGATGGCGGTGAGAACGTCCTTCAGGTTCGGGTTGTCGAACAGGGCCTTGTTCTTGGTCACCAGCACCCAATCGGAACTCGACCCCAGTTTCTCGCCTTCGTCTTCCACCACGCGCGCATCCCAACCCTCCGCTTCCGCCAGCAGTTTCACCACCGGCGCAAGGCGCAGGTAGCGGTTGGTGACGTGAAACGCCACCACGCCGCCTGGCCGGATATGGCGCAGATACACCTGCAGCGCTTCGCGGGTGATCAGGTGCACCGGGATCGCGTCGCTGGAAAAGGCATCCACCGCCAGCACATCGAGCGCCTGTGGCGCATCGCGCTCCAGCGACAGCCTGGCATCGCCCAGTGCGAATTCGACCCTGGCGCCGCTGTCGCGGATGTAGGTAAATTCGCGTTGGGCGATGTCGATGACGTTCGCATCGATTTCGTAGAAACGCACCACGTCGCCCTTGCGGCCGTAGGCGGCCAGCGTGCCGACTCCCAGGCCTATCACCCCGATACGCCGCGGCGCGCCCTCGAACGCCGCCAGCACGCGCGCGATCCCGGACGTTCTCGCGTAGTAGCTGGTGGGTTCGGCGAGCAGCGCAGGGTCGAGGTACTGCTCGCCGTGCATGATCACGCCATGGATGAGCCGGCGCACTCTTGAATCGACCTCGCCCGCGTCTTTTTCCGTAACCCGCAGCGCGCCGAAGAAACTGCGCACCATGACGCGCGTGTTTTCATTGAGCATCTCGAGGTACTGATAGCTGTAATAGGAGGACGTGCCTATTGATACGAGCGCTGCCAACAGCACCACTTTCGGCAGGGCGCGCAGCAGGTACGCCGCGACCAGCCCGGCCACCACCAGCGCCAGCGGAAACTCGTAGTAAGTAGGGAACAGGCGCGGCGCAAGCAGGCCGACGAAGAGGCCGCCAATGGCCCCGCCCAGGGAAATCATGAAATAAAAGCGCGTCAGATGCGCGGTTGCCGGCTTCAGGCCGGCCAGTTCGCCGTGGAAGAACATGCAGGCGACAAACAGCGTCACGGCGTACAGCGGCACAGCCTCGGTAATCGGCATGACCGCGCCGTGGGTTTGCAGGCCCCACGCCATAGCCGGCACCGCAACCAGAAACGGCAGCACGAAGATCGTGCGCCGGTACCAGCCGCGCCCCTCGAAACTCAGGATGAACGTGAGCAGGTAAAGCGTGAGCGGCAGCAGCCAGAGGAACGGAATCGACGCGATGTTCTGCGTCATGTGGTTGGTCACCGCGAGCAACATCACCGTGCCCAGGGCGGAGAGGCACAGCCAGAGCGCGTACTGCTCCACGCCGGGCCGGCCGGCGTGCGCGTCGTCATGCGGGGACTCCGGCGCCGTGGCGGCACTTGCCATCGTTGCCGCTGCCGGCGACGCAACCGCGGCCATGCGTGCTGCGGCGATGCAGAACAGGACAAAGAAAGCATAACCGGCGCTCCACGCGACCGACTGATCCCGCGAGCTGATCCACGGTTCGATGATGAAGGGGTAGCTCACCAGGGCGAGCAGCGATGCGGCGTTCGACAGCGCAAACAGCCGGTACACCTGCGCCCCGGGAAAGCGCCTGGCAAACCAGACCTGCACCAGCGGGCTGGTGGCCGACAAAAGAAAATAGGGCAGGCCGATAGACACCAGCAGCACCAGTACTATCGCCACGCCGGGATCGTCGGCGCCGGAAGGCTTGAACGCCGGGTTAGGCGAAAGCGGCAGGAACGCGAGGCTCGCGAACAGCAGGGTACCGTGGATCAGCGCCTGCTTGCGCGGTGCCGCCCGCCGCGCCATCCAGTCGGCATAGGCATACCCGCCGAGCAGGCCGAACTGAAAGAACACCATGCAGATCGCCCAGACGGCGGCGGTGCCGCCAAACCAGGGCAATATCTGCCGGGCGATGATGGGCTGGACCTGAAACAGCAGGAACGCAGACAGGAAAACCGCGGCGGCGTAGACAGGCACGGGACGCCGTTACGCGCGAACGCCGGGCAACACCCGGATAAATCGGGACAGTGCTTGCTCGCAACGCATGCCGTTTTGCTTTCTTGTGATCCGGCATGAGCCAGACATTGGCAGAAGGTAGAATCGTGCCTTTACACCCGCAAGTATAGCGGTAGCGCGAGTGCCCAACCCGACGCCGGATCCCAATTCCGTAACGCAGCCGCATAAATCCAGCCTGTTGCGCTCCAAGCTGTTCTGGGTCGGCGTGCTGTATTTCTCCGAAGGCTTCCCGCTGGGGATTTTCTTCGAGATTTTTCCCGTGTATTTCCGCCAACAGGGCGTCGATCTCAGAAATATCGGGATGTTGTCCCTGCTCGGCCTTGCCTGGACCCTCAAGTTCCTGTGGGCGCCGGCGATCGACCACTACCGGCAGCACCGCTCCTGGATGGCGACGGTGGATCTGGCGATGGGCGCGGTGATGCTGTTCTTTGCCGTCACCGCCGGCTTCGGTCCGTGGGTGTGGGCGGCGATCGGCGTGTTCACGGTCCTGTCGGCGACCAACGACATCGCCATCGACGGCTACACCATTGAATTGCTCGACAAGGACGAACTCGGCCTCGCCAACGGCGTGCGCATCGGGTTTTACCGGGTCGGGATGCTGGCCTCCGGCGTGGTGCTCATCCTGTCGGACTGGATCACCTGGCCGGGCGCATTCATCTGCAGCGCTGCGATCCTCGCCTGCATCGCCTTTGCCTGCCGCGCCGCGCCGCCCGAACAGACCATGAAACGCGAACAATCCGAATCGCTGCAAAGCGAACTCGGCAGGATCATCCGCAAGCCGCACCTGCTGGCGATGGTCCTGGCCTTCGCGCTCGGCGTGTTGTGGCTCGCCGACAATGCCGCGCGATGGTCGGCGCATATTGAAGGCTTCTGGACCATCGCCATCGCCATTGCCGCCCTCTTGTTCATGACCGTCGTGCTGGCGCGACAACGCGACAAACCCGCGGCGGCGCCGTCTGCCCTACCTAACGGCCCGATGTTCGGCGCGTTGCTCGAGCTGCTGCAGCGGCCCCACATCCTGCCGGTGCTTGCCTTCATCCTGATCTTCAAGCTCGGCGACGCTTCCATGGGGTTCATGGTCAAGCCGTTCTGGGTGGACAGCGGATTCTCCGCGACTGAGATCGGCCTCGTCTCGGTCAATATCGGACTGGGTCTGTCGATCGCCGGCGGTCTGGCGGGTGGCTGGTATACCGACCGCGCCGGCATTTTTCGCGCATTGTGGGTGCTCGGATTGTTCCAGGCGTTGTCGAACCTCGGTTACGCGCTCGCTGCCGGCATCGTCCCACACGCGGCGGCGGGCGCCGATATCGCGCTCTCGCACCGCACACTGGTGTACGCGGCCAGCGCCGCCGAGTCGTTCACCGGCGGACTCGGCACCGCCGCATTCCTCGCGTTTCTCATGGCGATCGTCGACAAGCGGCGCTCTGCGGCTGAATACGCGCTCTTGTCCTCGGTGTTCGCCTTGTCCCGTTCGGTTGCGGGCTGGGCGAGCGGCTTCGGTGCGCAGGAAATGGGCTACGCGCCCTATTTCCTGCTTACGTTCCTACTGTCTTTTCCCGCCTACGCGCTGCTCCCTTGGGCGAAGCGAATGCTCGAGGCGAACAATCCGGCCGCCGGGACTGGCGCCACGCCGCGCTGAGTGGCGCGGATTCGCAGCAGCGCAGATCAGGAAGCGCCCCACTGCGTCTCGATGGGACGCGAGCGCCGGGCCAGCCCGATCGGCTTGGTGGACACCATCGCCCACTCCGGCGCATCGGAGGAGAGGATGACCATGCGGTTGCCGCGCTGCATCGGCGGCGGCGCGCATCCCAGATCAGCCGCGAGCCCCTCGATGAATCCGATGTGTACCGACAAGTCGGTCATGAATATGAGTTCGCTGGTCTGCATTGCGCTGGTCTGCATGGTCGTCTCCTTGTCGGTAGCTGGGGGCAGGCTGTTGGTACCGTTGTTTTGGCCTTGCCTGAGCGCATCCTGTCCGGCCGCGCGCGACAATGAAAGCAGCTTGACGAAGGTCGCACCGGCTTTGACCGGCGGTATCCCGGGGTGATACTTTTTGCCCGGGGGCTTCCTTCGTCGCAGGGAAACGCCGCCGGGCAGGTGCCATTCAGACAAGCTCTGTCCGCTGCAGGATCAGCATCCGCATACGCAACAGCAGGAGTCAACCGTGCCGCGCAGAATCATCGACATCTCCATGCCGCTGGAAAACGACGTGGTCTCGGACCCCGAGCCGTTTTCCCCGCGCATCACCTACATCGATCACACCATGTCGCTTGGCCAGATGCTGTCCTTTTTCCCCGGCCTGAAAGCCGGAGACCTGCCGGACGGCGCAGGCTGGGCGGTGGAGAAGGTGGAATTGATCACGCACAACGGCACCCATCTGGACGCGCCGTATCACTTTCACCCGACGATGAACAAGGGCGAGCGCGCCATTACGATCGACGAGGTCGACCTCGACTGGTGCTTCCAGCCGGGAATGAAACTGGATTTCCGCCACTTCCCTGACGGTTATGTGGTCACCGCCGCCGACGTAGAGGCGGAACTGGCGCGCATCGGCCACGCCCTTGCGCCGCTCGATATCGTGGTCATCAATACCCGGGCGGGATCGCGTTACGGCCAGCGCGATTACGTGAACGCGGGATGCGGCATGGGTTACGAAGCGACCATGTATCTGCTCGAGCGCGGTGTGCGCCTCACCGGCACCGATGCCTGGAGCTGGGATGCGCCCTTCGTTCATACCGCCGAAAAATACAAGCAGACCGGCAACCCGGCGCTCATCTGGGAAGGCCACAAGGCAGGCCGCGACATCGGCTATTGCCATCTCGAAAAGCTGCACAACCTCGAAGCATTGCCCGGCGACGGATTCACCATCGCCTGTTTCCCGGTGAAGATTCGCGGCGCCTCCGCCGGATGGACGCGGGCGGTGGCGATATTCGAGACGCCCGATCGAAAGTCGGCATGAGGTATGCACGGGTCCTGGCGGGTGCGATCCTCGCGCGTTGTGCGCTGGTCATCGCGCTTGCCTGTGGCATGGTGCCGGCGCTCGCCCAGGTGCCGCCGTCATCGACCGAGATACGCGGCTATGACGGACTGCTCGCCGCAGCCGCGCGCGGCGATGCAGCGCAGATCAGAACGCTTGCCGCGCAAGGGGCAAAGGCCGACGTGCGCGACGCGTATGGACGCACACCGCTGCATGTGGCGGCGCACCAGCGCCACGCCGAGGCGCTACGCGCGCTCGTTGCCGCGGGCGCCAACCCAAACGCGCTGGAAAATGACCGCTATGACATCGTCACCATCGCGGCGGTCGCCAACGATGTACCGACGCTGGCTGTGGCGCTCGCGCTGGGGGCAAGCGCGAAAAACATCACCAGCCGCTACGACGGCACGGCGCTGATCGCCGCGGCTCACCTCGGCCACGCCGAGGTGGTGCGCCGGCTGATTCGCGCCGGCGCCCCGCTGGATCACGTCAACAATCTCGGCTGGACCGCGGTGATCGAAGCCATCGTGCTGGGCGATGGCGGCGCGCGCCATCTCGATACGCTGCGCGCGCTGGTGGAGGCGCGCGCCAACCTGAATCTTGCCGACCGCCAGGGGCAGTCTCCCCTCGCATTGGCGCGTGCGCGCGGCTACCGGGCGATGGTCGAATTGCTGCAGCAAGCCGGCGCGCGTTAGCGGAGTATTGCGCCATGATCGCGGTAATTTTCGAAGTGTGGCCGGCCGACGGCAGGCGCGATACCTACCTCGACATCGCCGCGGGTCTGCGCCCTCTGCTTGAGAAGATCGACGGGTTCATTTCAGTGGAGCGCTTCGAGAGCCTCACCCAGCCGGGCAAGATCCTGTCGCTGTCGTTCTTCCGCGACGAGGAGGCAATCCGGCAGTGGCGTTCGCTGGAAGCGCACCGCCTCGCGCAGGCGCAGGGGCGCGACGGTGTTTTCAGCGACTATCATCTGCGCATCGCCACGGTGATCCGCGACTACGGCATGCACGAACGCGCCCAGGCGCCGGCCGACAGTCGCGATGCGCACGGCTGATGGACGTGCCGAACTGGGACTCGCCCGGCCTCATTGCACTGATCGTCCTGACCTTCGTCCTGGCCGGCTTCGTCAAGGGTGTGATCGGCCTCGGACTGCCCGCGATCGCCATGGGATTGCTGAGCCTCGCCATGCCTCCCGCCCAGGCAGCGGCACTCCTTGTGGTGCCATCGCTCGTGACAAACGTCTGGCAACTGGTCGCTGGACCCAGCCTGGGTAAGCTCGCGCGCCGGCTCTGGTCGATGATGGCGGGAGTGTGCCTGGGCGTATGGGCAGGTGCGGGGCTGATGGCCGGTGACTATGCGCAACTCGCCACCATCGGACTGGGCGTGACGCTGATCGTCTACGCCATAACCGGGCTTGCGTCGATACGGCTGCATGTGCGTTCCGTGCATGAAGCCTGGCTGTCGCCTCTGATCGGCGCCACGACCGGCGTTGTCACCGCGGCCACCGGCGTGTTCGTCATTCCCGCCGGGCCGTTTCTGCAGGCGATCGGCCTGGAGAAAGAGGAACTGGTGCAGGCGCTCGGCCTGTCGTTCACGGTATCGACCCTGGCGCTGGCCGTCAGCCTGTCGCACGCCGGCGTACTGCAGATGACCCTTTTCACTGCGTCACTTGCGGTGCTGATTCCGGCGCTGTCCGGCATGTTCCTTGGCCAGTGGCTGAGGCTGCGAACCCGCATGGAAGCGTTCCGGAAGATATTCTTCATCGGGCTGCTGGGACTGGGAGCGTATATCGCAATTCGCGCGGCGATGCAGAACTGAGGTGAAGCAGATCCGGATAATTGTAAACTTTATTAAATAGGAATGGCGGTAATATAGGCATCTACAACGTATTGTGATATATTTTTAATATAATTTGCAGATTAATTCAAGAACGGGAGAATCGGTATGGCGACATTCCTGGTGGCACATGGCGGGTGGTCCGCGGGCTGGGTGTGGAAGAAAATGCGGTCACGCCTCGAACAACGCGGCCACACGCTTTTCGTTCCCACCCATACCGGGCTGGGGGAGCGCCTGCATCTGGCGACACCGGAGATCGGCCTGGGCACGCACATCGCCGACGTGCTCGGCGTGATCGAATTCGAGGATCTGAACGACGCCATCCTCGTCGGACACAGCTATGGCGGCATGGTTGCCACCGGGGTCGCCGACCGGGCCGCCGGGCGGCTGTCGCAACTGGTCTACCTGGATGCGTTCGTGCCGCGCAGCGGCCAGTCGCTGTTCGACCTGCAGCCGCCGGAGCTGCGCGCGCGCATGCGTGACAAGGCGCGCGAATCGGGCGATGGCTGGCGCGTGCCGCCCAACCCCACGCCACCGGACACCAGCGAGGCTGACGTTGCCTGGATCCGGCCGCGGCGGATGATGCAGCCACTGCGCTGCTTCGAAGAGCCGCTGCATCTCGAAGGCCACGCCGCTCACCTGCCGCGCAGCTACATCTACTGCCAGCGCGCCGCGCCGGGCGACGGTTTCCGGCCGTTTGCCGAGCATGCCCGCAGCGACCCCGGCTGGCGCTACTACGAGATGGACGCGAGCCACAGTCCGCACGTCACCGCGCCCGACGCGCTCGCCGAACTTCTGGATCGCATTGCGGGTGGTTGATGCTCCGGATTGCGTCTGATGGAGTACACCGGGCGGAACGCGCGCTTGCCTCGCGCCCGATGAGCAAAGAATTATCTGTCATCGACAGAGCGACCCGGCGCAAAAAGGCTTAATCTCTCACATTCATCCCGCACATCAATCGGAGAACACTGGCGATGGCAAAACCCAATTACGCATTTGCAAAGCGGCAAAGAGACCTGGCGAAAAAGCAGAAGAAAGAGGAAAAGAAATTGCGCAAGACCGGCCCCGGCGAAACTCCGGAAAATCCCGATGCGCAGCCTGCGGACGCAGCGCAGGAACCGGCCGGGGAAATCAAGCCCGCAGGCTGAAACCACGCGACGCAGCCTGTCGCCACCGGCATTTCCCCACAGACCCGGCTGTCACCAGCCGGCGGTCCAGGCTAGCCCTGCCCTTTACCCACAATTATTTCAACTTGTATCCGGTGGCCTGAGAGTGAAGCCCAGACAGAGGATTTGCAGGACCGTGTAGCCCTGCCACATAAGCTGGTGTCCCGGGTGCGGATCGTTGTTACGGCCAAGATAGCCAC
>SHXF01000129.1 GCA_009693435.1 Betaproteobacteria bacterium
GATCGCTATCTGGTAGCGTTCGTCTTGGGTGAGGTGTGTGTAGTTCATCCTTGGCAACTTTGACTTGGTGGTCGAGGGGCTCGGATGCTATCGCACCTCGCCCACCCAACCTGTTAATCAGAGTTGCACTTCGAATTTGAACTCGCGTGTTAAATTAATTTTTTGAAGTATTTAAATCT
This sequence comes from Betaproteobacteria bacterium, assembly GCA_009693435.1. The sequence continues at coordinate 180 of SHXF01000129.1, forward strand.
TTGAAAGTCAGAGCGTTAGAATAAATGTGCTATGGCGCTGGGCTGGCGTTAAGTATGTGGCGCGCCACATCAACCGTATCACCCGCGGTCAATCCCACCGGCCCGATGTCGTTTGCCACACACGCATCGGCCGCCGCGCCGTGCAGCCACACCGCTGTATCCATTGCGGGTTGGGCTTCGGCGCCTTGCGCGATCAACGCCGCAATGATGCCGGCGAGCACATCGCCCATGCCCGCGCTCGCCATGCCGGGATTGCCGCTGGTATTGATGCGCCACGGCTGGCCGGGCGAAGCGCACACGCTGCCCGCGCCCTTGAGCACGATATGTGCGTTGAATTGAGCAGCGAGCGTGGTGGCGGCGCTGATGCGATCCGCTTGCACCTCTTGCGTGCTGCAGCCGAGCAGGCGTGCGGCTTCGGCCGGATGGGGCGTTAGTACCTTCGCCGTAACCATTTGTTTTAAACGGGTCTTTAATTTTTCAGAGGCAGCGATGGTATTGAGTGCATCGGCGTCAATCACCAGCGGTAATCGGGATTCCAGTGCGCACTGCAGGTAAAACGCCGCATCCGGCGATTGCCCCAGGCCGGGGCCGATGGCGAGGCAACTCAGGTGATCGAGTTTCAATACCTCGCCTGCGTTGCGCAGCATCAACTCGGGTTGTGCCGCATCCAGCAGCGGCGCATCATGCGCGAGCAGGCCCACATACACGCGGCCGGCGCCGAGATTTAACGCGGCGCGTCCCGCCAGTAGTGCAGCACCCACCATGCCGCTATCGCCGCCGATAATACCGACGCTGCCGTGACTGCCTTTGTGGGTGTTGCGCAGGCGCGGGGCGAGCGCGTGAGTGGCTGCGCCCAGCACAGTGCCGGGCCCGGTTTGCGGGTCGTTGCCGAGTTCAAGATCATCCACAACAATCTCGCCGCAGTGATCGGGTCCGTCGAACGTAAACAGGCCGGGCTTGGCGCCGATAAAGGTGATGGTGTGCGTGGCGCGCACGCACGCGCCGTGAATTTTTCCGCTGTCAGCGTTTAGGCCGCTGGGGATATCGATCGCCAGTACCGGTGTGCGCGTGCTGTTGATGATGCCGACCCACTGTGCGTAATGGCCTGCTACGTCACGGGTGATGCCGATGCCCAGCAAGCCGTCGATGACCAGGCTCCAGCCACCCGTTTGCGGCGGGTTGCTGCTGGTGGTGCCGCCCGCAGCCAGCCATTGCGCGTGAGCGGCAGCGGCATCCGGCGGCAGTTGCGCCGGGTCACTAGGGAAAACCACGGTGACGGCGAAGAACCATTGCTTGAGGTAGCGCGCGGCGACAAACGCATCGCCGCCGTTGTTGCCGGGGCCGGCGAATATCAGGATCGGTTTGCCGTTACCCGCAGCGAGTTGACGCGCAAGCTGGGCGGTCGCGAGTCCCGCGCGTTCCATCAGTGGCTGGTCGCGGTGGCGCGATTCGATGCGACGAATATCCGCGGTTAAAAAAAGCGCAGTGCCGTTGCTGACCTTGACTAACATGGTGAGCCCAAGTTTAGCGGAAAAGGGATGGTAAAATACGGCTTTACAGCGTCCGAACAGTCTGCCCAGCGATGATTCTGCGCCTCCGCGGCCGCCGCGCTCTCTCTGATTTTCGTCTCGCAAAACTCCTGCAGTCTCTTCCTGCCTCGTGTGCTGCACTCACATTGCACGCTGAATTCTGGCATTTTGTCGATACTTCGCGCGCGCTGGATACGCCGGAACTTGAGCGGCTCGAGCGTATTCTGACCTACGGATCCGCCGCGGGCGTTGATGCAGCTCAGGGCGAGTTGCTATTGGTAACACCCCGGCCCGGAACCATTTCACCCTGGTCATCCAAAGCGACAGACATCGCGCAGCATTGCGGACTGGAAGTCGTGCGGCGCATTGAACGCGGCACTGCGTTTTGGGCGGACGGGATTGCAGATGCGCGTGCGATTTTAGCGCCGCTGATCCATGACCGCATGACCGAAGTGGTATTCGCGGCGATGGATGACGCAGATAAATTGTTCCAGCGCTTCGAACTCAGGCCGCTGAGTAGCGTGGACATTCTCGGCGGCGGCGCACAAGCCCTGGCGCGCGCAAACCGCGAGATGGGGCTGGCGCTGTCTGAGGACGAAGTGACCTATCTGGTCGAAAACTTCACACGTATCGGACGCAACCCGTCCGACGTTGAGCTGATGATGTTCGCGCAGGCGAACTCGGAGCATTGCCGCCACAAGATTTTCAACGCGGACTGGGTTATCGATGGCGAGTTTAAGGCGATTTCGCTGTTCGGCATGATACGCACCACGCACGCCAAAAATCCGCGCGGCACGGTGGTGGCGTATTCGGATAACTCATCGATCATTGAAGGTGCGCGGGTTGAGCGGTTTTATGCTGCTCAGGGTGGTTCACATGACTATGAGTATCGCTTTGTGGAAGACGATACGCATATTCTGATGAAAGTGGAGACCCACAATCACCCCACTGCGATTGCGCCGTTTCCGGGGGCGGCCACGGGCTCCGGCGGTGAAATTCGTGACGAGGGCGCAACCGGGCGCGGCTCCAAGCCCAAAGCGGGGCTGACGGGATTCACCGTCTCCAACCTGCGCATACCCGATGCTGTTCGACCGTGGGAGCGTGACTCGTACGGCAAGCCCGGGCGCATCGCTTCGGCGTTGCAGATCATGCTCGAAGGCCCAATAGGCGGCGCGGCATTTAACAACGAATTCGGACGCCCCAATCTCTCGGGCTACTTTCGCACCTACGAGCAATACGTTGCCGGCGAGATGCGCGGCTATCACAAGCCGATCATGATCGCCGGTGGCGTGGGCAACATGGCCGCCCGCCACGCGTTCAAGGCGGAACTGGGCGTGGGTGCGTTGCTGATTCAGTTGGGCGGGCCGGGCATGCTGATCGGGCTGGGCGGCGGGGCGGCGTCCAGCATGGACACCGGCGCCAATCAGCAAGACCTCGATTTCGATTCGGTGCAGCGGGGCAACGCAGAAATCCAGCGTCGCGCGCAAGAGGTGATCGACCGTTGCTGCGCGCTGGCTGATGCCAACCCGATACGCTCGATACACGATGTCGGCGCCGGCGGCATCTCCAATGCGCTACCGGAGATGGTGCATGCGGCGGGACGCGGCGGGCGCTTTGATTTGCGCAAAGTGCCGAGCGAAGAGCCGGGCATGTCGCCGCTGCAAATCTGGTGCAACGAAGCGCAGGAACGTTATGTGCTGGCGATTGCCCCCGAGTCGCTGGCGTTGTTCGACGCGCTGTGCGCGCGCGAGCGCTGCCCGTATGCAGTGGTGGGTGAGACTACCGATGACGGCCGGCTCACCGTGCATGATCCAGTGTTTGCGAACAACGCGGTGGATATGGAACTGTCGGTGTTGCTGGGCAAGCCGCCGAAAATGACGCGCCGTGTGTCGCGCCTCACGCGTGATCTGCCGGCGTTCGATACCACGGGCATCGATTTACGCGAGGCCGCGTATCGCGTGCTGCGCATGCCGTCGGTGGCGGACAAAACGTTTTTGATCAGCATCGGTGACCGCAGCGTCGGCGGCATGACGGCGCGTGATCAGATGGTGGGTCCATGGCAAGTCCCGGTGGCGGATGTGGCAGTGACGCTGATGGGCTTTAACACCTATCGCGGCGAAGCGTTTGCACTGGGCGAACGCACGCCGCTGGCAGTGATCAACGCGGCAGCGTCCGGCCGCATGGCGGTAGGCGAAGCGCTCACCAATATTGCCGCTGCGCCCATCGCGAATATTGGCGACATCAAGCTGTCGGCCAACTGGATGGCGGCGGCGGGGCACGGCGGTGAAGACGCGGCGCTGTTCGATACCGTACACGCGGTGGCGATGGAACTGTGTCCGCAACTGGGTATCAGCATTCCGGTGGGCAAGGATTCGTTGTCGATGAAAACTGCATGGACGGACGGCAGCGTTAAAAAGGAAGTGATCGCGCCGCTGTCGTTGATCGTTTCCGCGTTTGCGCCGGTGAGGGATGCGCGGCAAACGCTGACGCCGCAGTTGCGCGCGGATTGCGGTGACACGGTGTTGTTGCTGGTTGATTTGGCAAACGGGCGCATGCGGCTGGGTGGTTCTGCGCTGGCGCAGGCGTGGGGCGCCACTGGATCGATTGCGCCTGATCTGGAATCGCCCTCGGTTATTGTTAATTTTATTCAACAAAAACCAATACTTACAGACAAAAAACACATTCTTGCCTATCATGACCGCTCGGATGGCGGGCTGTTCGCCACGCTGTGCGAGATGATGTTTGCCGGCCGCACCGGGGTCACGCTGCAACTGCCGCCAGACGCCGCACTGATCGACACGCTGTTTAACGAAGAACTTGGCGTGGTGTTGCAGGTGCGCGCGGCAGATGAAGCCAGTGTGTTGCAGGCGTTCGCAGCGGTGGGCGTCGCCTGTCAGCGCATTGGGCACTTGAATAGCGACGCCACCCTGCGGGTGATGGCGGGCGCAGGTGTAGTGCTGTGCGAAAAGCGCACTGACTTGCATCGCGCCTGGTCGGAAACGACGTATCAACTGCAAAAACTGCGTGACAACCCGCAATGTGCGCAAGAGGAATACGCGCGACTTCTGGATGTTGCGGATGCCGGCATCGTGCCCGTGCTTACGTTCGATCCATCACATGCTGTCACCGCGCCGTTGATAGCGACGGGCGCGCGTCCGCGCATCGCCATCCTGCGCGAGCAGGGTGTCAACGGACAAATCGAAATGGCGGCGGCATTTGATCGCGCGGGCTTTGCCGCCTTCGACGTGCATATGAGCGACATCATTGCGGGCCGTGTGAGTCTCGCGGATTTCAAAGGCTTTGCCGCGTGCGGCGGATTTTCTTACGGCGACGTGCTTGGCGCGGGCGAAGGCTGGGCGAAATCCATTTTATTCAATGCGCGCGCACGCGATGAATTCGAGGCGTTTTTCAGGCGCGCCAATGTGTTTGCGTTGGGTGTGTGCAACGGCTGCCAGATGATGAGCAATTTAAGTGCGCTGATTCCCGGCGCAGGCGCCTGGCCGCATTTTGTAAAAAACAAATCCGAGCAATTCGAAGCGCGCGTCGCGATGGTGGAAATTCAGCCATCGCCCTCGCTGTTTTTCGACGGCATGGCGGGCAGCCGCCTACCGGTGGCGGTGGCGCACGGCGAGGGCTACACGGAATTCACGGATGCTGCGGCACTTGACGCGGCGCAATCGCTGATCGCGCTGCGCTTTGTCGATAACACGGGGCAGGTGACGGAGCGTTACCCGCTAAATCCAAATGGCTCGCCACAAGGTATTACCGGGTTGACCACGCCCGATGGCCGCTACACGATTTTAATGCCGCACCCGGAGCGGGTGTTCAGAACCGTGCAGAACTCCTGGCATCCGGACAGCTGGGGCGAAGATGGCCCGTGGCTGCGGATGTTTCAGAATGCACGCAAGTGGGTGGGGTAGGGCGGTGAAGGGGTGAAGTTCAGAGTTTAGCGTTGAGTGTTTAGAGTGACCCCGCCACTGTGGTTACTCCTAACGCTTCACTCCGAACTCTGAACGGCTACTCTACCTTAGCCTTGGCCCGCAAATCGCTGAGCATTTTCTGCACCAGTTGGCTTTGCAGCATCTGCTGAATTTGCGGCTTGGCATCATCCAGCGTCGGCACTTTGATTGCACGTTCATCATCGAGACGAATCACGTGCCAGCCGAAATTGGATTGCACCGGGGCATCGGCAAGCTGGCCTTTTTTCATTTTGAGCAAGGCGTCGCCAAAAGGCTTGACATACTTTTCTGCGGGCGCCCACTCGAGATCACCGCCGCGAGCCTTGGAGCCTGTATCTTTTGATTTTTCAGCGGCCAGTTTTTCAAAGCTGCCGCCCTTTTTGATCAGCGCGAGAATCTCCTTGGCTTCGTCTTCCTTTTCGACCAGGATATGCCGCGCGCGGAATTCCTTGGCGGGAATGGTCGGTTTGATGCGCTCATATTCCTTGCGCACGGCGTCGTCGTTCACCGGATTGGCCTTCATGTAATCCTGCACAAAGGCGTTGACCAGCGTTTCCTGCCGCTGTAAATCGATTTGCGCGGCGACTTCCGGATTTTTTTGCAGGCCCCGCTTCACGGCCTCCTGCGCCACCACTTCCTGATTGATCAGCGTATCGCGCAACGCAGTGCGTATTTCGGGTGAATCAGGCTGCTTGCCGGCGGCACGCATTTTGAGAATGGTATCGAGCCGGGCCTGCGGAATTTCCACACCGTTGACCTTGGCGACCTGCGCGTGCGCAGCGGGCAGCAGAAAAAGGGTTGCGGCAACAGTAATTGACGCGGCTATTGGCGCAAGTGCATGAATACGGGCGTGCATAAATAAGTTCCCTGGTGGTTAGATTTCTTCCGGTGCATAAGCCTTGATCGACAAGGCATGTATTGCAGTTTGCATCATTGGACCGAGCGCATCGTAAACTAAACGATGCCTCACGGGCAACGACAAACCGCAAAATTGTGCTGAAACCAGCAGCAATTGATAGTGTCCGCCGCCGCCTTTAGCGCCTTCATGGCCGATGTGCTGGCCCGATTCGTCCATGATTTCGATGGACTCGGGCGCCAGCGCAGCGAGGCGCAGCCGCATGTGTTCAATGGTATTCAAAGGCGTGATTATGTGAAGGTCTGCGCTACAGACAACCTGAGCCGAAAAGGGTTCCGGCTATTCAGGATTTTTATCCTGCACGTATTTGCCCAGCATAACGGCCTGGCCCACCACAAAAACCAGCATCAGGCCTATGCCGCCAAACAGCTTGAAGTTGACCCAGGTGTCGGTCGAATAATTAAACGCCACAAACAAATTGAGCACGCCCATTACCGCGAAAAATGCAATCCAGCTCAGCAGCAGTTTCCCCCAAACCGCTTCAGGCAGTGTCAGGGTTTTTTCCATCATGGCGCGTATCAGGTTTTTTTTGAAACCCAGTGCGGTGATGCCGAGCGCGGCGGCAAACAGCCAGTAGAGAACGGTGGGCTTCCACTTGATGAAGGTTTCGTTCTGCAACAGCAGAGTGGCCCCACCGAACACCGTAATCACGCCAAGGCTGACCCACAGCATCGGTTCAACCTTGCGGTGCCTGAACCATACCCAGCCGATTTGGACAAAAGTGGCGGCGATGGCAATCGCTGTCGCTTCGTAAATACCATAGAGTTTGAACACCACGAAGAACAGGATCACCGGGAACATGTCGAACAAAAACTTCATGGCGTCAAACCTAAAAAATAGTATCCCCTCTCCCCCGCTTTTCGGGGGAGAGGGCTAGGGTGAGGGGGAAACACACTATGTGTCGTATTGCGGCGCGGTTAATTTACGATTTCTCAAACTTGAGCGATGCCGAGTTGATGCAATAACGCAGCCCGGTTGGCTGAGGGCCGTCGTCGAACACGTGACCCAGATGTGCATCGCAATGGCTGCACAAAACCTCGGTGCGGCGCATGAAAAATCCGTTGTCTTCCTCGGCAGCCACATTGTCCGCGACAGCAGGCTGCCAAAAGCTCGGCCAGCCGCTGCCAGATTCAAACTTGTGCGCGGCTTTGAATAACTCGGTGTCACAGCAAATGCAGCGGTAGACGCCTTGCTCGTGGTTGTCCCAATAGGCGCCGCTGAATGCACGCTCGGTGCCTTTTTTGCGTGCGACGTCGAACTGCTCTTTAGTGAGCATTTGTTTCCATTCGGCGTCGGATTTTTTAATTTTCTCGCTCATGTCGCTCCCGCTGGGTGGAGGGTGGTAGTGTATAGCGCCGGGCTAAAGTACTTTTCCCGGATTCATAATGCCCTGTGGATCAAGCGCGCGCTTGACCGTGCGCATGAGATCGATTTCGACCGGATCTTTGTAGCGCACGAGTTCAGCAACCTTGGCGATGCCTATGCCGTGTTCGGCGCTGAAACTGCCTTTGTATTGTTTAACAATATCGTAAATCACGGTCGTAACGTCATGGGCCTCGCGCGCGGCGGCGTCGCTGCGCAAGCGGCCCTCGACATAGGTGTTGTAGTGCAAGTTGCCGTCGCCGAGGTGGCCAAAGCAGATAATGTGGGTGCCTTTGAAATGTTTTTCCAGCGCCGCTTGACCATCGCGGATGAAGGCGGGAATTTCACCCACAGCCACCGCAATATCGTGACGGTACAGCATGCCACTCTCACTACGGGCGGCTTCCGGTATGGACTCACGGATGCGCCACAGTGCCTGCGATTGGCTGTTGTTTTCAGCCAGCATGGCGTCGCTGACCAGACCTTGCGTCATCGCTTTTTCCAACGCGCTTTCAAGTGCCACACGCAGGGTGTCTCCGAGCGATGAATCGCCCAGCTCGGTCAGCACATACCATTGATGCGGCGCGTTGAGCGGATCGCGCACGCCGGGAATATGCTTCATCACCAACTCCAGGCAGGCGCGCGAAATCAATTCAAACGCGTTGATACGATCGCCAAAATGCTGGCGCAGCAATGAAAAAAGGTTCAGCGCGGCATCGGGTGAAGGCACGGCCAGCCATGTGGTCGCGGTGGCGCTGGGCTTGGGAAAAAGTTTCAGCACCGCGGCAGTGATGATGCCGAGTGTGCCTTCCGCACCGATGAACAGATGCTTTAAATCGTAACCGGTGTTGTCCTTGCGCAGCGAACGCAGGCCATTCCAGATACGTCCGTCGGGCAGCACAGCTTCCAGTCCCAGCACCAGATCGCGCGTGTTGCCGTAGCGCAGTACGTTCACGCCGCCGGCGTTGGTGGATAAATTGCCTCCGATCTGGCAACTGCCTTCGGCGCCCAACGACAGCGGAAACAGACGGTTCGCGTCCACCGCCGCTTGTTGAATGTTGGCGAGCACGCAGCCGGCTTCGACCGTCATGGTGTTATTTAACGCATCAACATTGCGGATGCGATTCATGCGCCCCAGCGCGATAACCACCGGATTCAATCTGGCGTCAGGCACCGTGGCGCCGCACATGCCGGTGTTGCCGCCTTGCGGCACCAGCGGGGTGCGGGTCTCGGCGCAGATTTTGACGATGGCGGCGACCTGTTCAACATTCGCCGGACGCACCACAGCCGCCGCTGCACCGTGATAAATGCCGCGCCAATCGTTGATATAGGGTTCAAGGTCAGCGGCATCGGTGAAAATGCTTTGCGCGCCTACGGCGGCGCCGAGACGGCTGATGGTAGCGGTGCGGGATACACTGGACATGGTTCTATCAAATCCGGAAAACGTGATTCTAACATTTCCACCCCTGTCGTTCCCGCCACGAATTCTATTGTAAGATTTGCGCTAGGCGAATCGACTCAAGCTGCAGCAGCGTACCTATTTAAAACAGGGCTTTCCTCATGCCGCGTTCCATCGTTTTTGTTCTGACGCTGCTATTTGTGTTTAACGCACAAGCCCTGGAATACCCCTCGCGCACAGTAACGCTGGTGGTGCCCTATCCGCTGAGCGGCCCCACCGACATACGCGGCGCGTCGCGCATGACCAAAACCTACAAGTTGATGGCCGCAAATGCGCCGCCGGCGATCTCCGATACGCTAAGCCGCATCGTGCAGCAGACGATACGTTACGAATCAAAGCATCCCGTGCTGCTGGATCGTCAGCCCGGCGGCGCCACCACGCGCGGCGCGCAGCATGTGGCGCGCGCGGCGGCGAACGGGCATACGCTGCTGCTGGCGAGCAACGAAACCATGGTGCTCACACCGCATTACGCCTTTGATGTGGGCTACGACCCCACCCGTAATTTTGAGTTGGCTGCGCCGCTGGTGGATATGCCCTTTGTGCTGATGGTCAGCACCGGGCTGCCTTTCAAGACGTTTGAGCGCTTGATTTCCTACGTCAGAGTGCGTCCCGGTGAAATAAACTACGGCTCGTCAGGCGATGGCAGCACCGGCCACCTCGCCGGTGAATTATTGCGCCGCGTGGCGGGGCTCGACATGGTGCATATTTCGTATAACGGCGGGCTTGCGGCACTCAACGGCGTCGCCAAAGGGCATGCTTCGCTGATGTTTGCTGCGCTGCCGCTGGCCTTGCCCTATCTCAATAACGAGCATTTGCGCGCACTGGCGGTAGCGAGTCCGCGCCGTGCCGAATTGCTGCCGCATTTGCCCACGTTGACGGAGTCAGGCGTCGTGGGTGCGGATGTTGCCGCATGGTTCGGCGTTTTCGCACCCACTGGTGTGTCGCCTAACGTCATACGCTGGTTGAACGAACGCATTGTGGAAGCGGTAAACGAGACAGCAACGCGTAATGCATTGCTGGCGCTGGGACTGGAACCGGTACGCGGCACGCTGTCGGATTTTGCGACCCGCATATATACTGAAGGCGAGCGCTGGGGACCGCTGTTGAAAGCAGCGCGCATTCCGGGCCGTAACGCCTCGTGAGGGCTTCGCGTGAAAGTTGTCGTGTGTTGTAGTACTTTGTGCGTGATGAATTGCCGCGTGATTGCAGCAAGAGCGAGAACAAGGGGCGTTGCGAAGCGGAAGTTGCAGCGCACAAAGCCTGCCGTGGTGATGCAGCGAAATATCGCGCCTGCATGGAATCCAAACGGCCTGATGCCAAGAAAGGCTGATTTCGTTCGTAACAATGTCTTGTGATGAAACGCGAACGGCCGCCGCACAGTATCGAAGCGGCTGGCCGTACGCCAACAACAAACTTCAAAAGGGAGAAACAGTCATGAAAATCTTATTAAAAACAACAGGTTATTTAACGATATTATTTTGCGCCACGGCCTACGCAGACATCACCCTCACCAATCGCGACAGCGAGTCGCACGACATCACCATCAAGTGCAGCACCACCACGCAAACCAGCATCGGCTCCAATGTCACGCGCAGTATCGGCAATGGGCCGTGTACGGTAACTGTGAAAAGCACCAACGCCAGCGCCACCGGTAGCGGCAATGCCAAGCTGGTGATCAAGAATGGGGCAGTGGGTATCCAGTAGATTTGATCACAAACGCAGTTATCGCGCCGTTTATGTTTTTGCTTCGTCAGCAGAATCTGTGGGTGAGTTTCACCCATTTTAGAAAATTGGGTGTTCACGCTGGTTGAATACTTTGACAAGCAAAGTTATCCACGGGCGCGCGTGCGGCTCCCTGCATAGAGCCAGAGCGCGCGCGCCGGTGGG
>SHXF01000130.1 GCA_009693435.1 Betaproteobacteria bacterium
CATCGACTCGGGCATGCTCGACTCCCCGGTGAAGGTACCATGGTGGAACGGCTTAAGCCTTCGAATGCTCGCCTGACGTGCCACTCCGATTTAACCCCCAATTCAGGAAATCCTTAGGGGAATTACTGTCCGTGGAAATCCAGGCTAGTCCCGGGTGTTTCTTCTGCCGGCGCATCGCCGGTCTCAGCCGGGATTCCGGGCTATGGGAGGACAGGGCTGCAGGGCGCGCATGTTAAGATTTTCAATGCCTTTTGCAGGATCGATACTGCAGAACAATCGCCGGTCATCTCCGCTATTGGGCGCCTCGATTGTCATTGTTCATCTCGTGTGTGATTTCGGGAGATTCAGTTTGACTTACGTCATCACGGAATCATGCATCAAGTGCAAGTACACCGACTGCGTCGACGTGTGCCCCGTGGATTGCTTTCGAGAAGGCCCGAATATGCTCGTCATCGATCCGGAGGAATGCATTGATTGCACGCTCTGTGTCTCCGAGTGTCCGGTCCAGGCCATTTTTGCGGAGGATGATGTGCCTTCGGACCAGCGTGCCTACACTGCCCTCAACGCCGAACTGGCAAAGATCTGGACCCCCATTGTCGAACGCAGGGCGGCGCCGGCAGACGCCGACGACTGGGCCAGGTTAAAGGACAAGAAACACTTGCTTGAGCGGTAGGAAAATTCCGAACAAGTGTTCATTTCCGGAAAAGCGTCAAGCGTGTTTCCTCTGAAGCGGGGGATATACAAGGGGCTCACTTCGGCAAAGGCGGCCCCCGTGTTCAGCATATCCTGAGCAAGTGTCCGGGAAAGTCGTTTCACGGTGGGCGGGAGCGCAGGGCGAAACCAGGCGCAGGATGATGGATTCTCTCAGTGGATTCTCTCAGTGGATTCTCTCAGGCGATATGGAAAGTGTTTCGCCCCGACGCCTTGGCCCGATAGAGCGCGCCGTCCGCCTTTGCAAGTGCGTCGATCGGAGTGACTTCGCCACCCTGCACCAACGCCACGCCGATGCTGGTAGTGATGAGGACTGCGGAACCGTCCAGATCGAACGGTTCGCGCAGCGAGGCCAGGATTTTTTCCGCGAGGCGGGTCGCTGTGGCCCTATGCTGGAGATCTTCCATGATGATGACAAATTCGTCGCCACCCAGGCGCGCGACGGTATCGGTGGAGCGAGTACATTCGCTCAGCCGGCCGGCGAACGCCTTGAGCAGCTCGTCACCGATTTTGTGGCCCAGCGTGTCATTTACCGCCTTGAAGCGATCGATGTCCAGGTACATCAGTGTGATCGGATCCTGGCGGCGCTTGCCGCGCTCCAGCGCCTGCTGCAACCGGTCCTCCAGCAGCGCGCGATTGGGTAGCCGCGTAAGGTGGTCGTGTTGGGCCATGTGTGCAAGCTTGTCTTCCAGCCTCTTGCGCTCGGTGATATCGATGATCATGGCGTAGAAGCCGAGCGCCCGGCCGGATGCATCGGGATGCGGCACATAGGCCACGGATACATAGCCCACGCTTCCGTCCGGACGCGGGTCGTTGCGCTCGTAGTTTGCCGGCTCGCCCGACAGCGCCTTGTCTATCCAGGGTTTGGCCTGGCGGTACAGTTCTTCGCCGATGACCTCGCGCACTTTCCGGCCGCGGACCTGGTCTTCGCTTATGCCGAAGGCTTCGACATGCAGCCTGTTGCAGATGACATAACGCTCATCGGCGTCGATGTAGACGATCATCGCCGGCAGGGTATCCATTACCAGCCTGAGCATCTGCTGGCCCCGTTGCCAGGCTGCGGCCGCAGTTTCGGCCTTCGACCGGTAGTCGCGCTCCTTCGCAAGCTGTTTTTCATGGAACAGGGCCGCGCGTTCGCGCATGGCGCTCGTCATCAATGCAATCGCCGGTGTAGCGATCAACATCGCCACCACGCGCAGCAGGTCATCCGGCTCGAAATCGAGGAATGTGCCCGGAATCGAAAAGTAATACGAGCCGTAGAACACCGCCACCAACGACGCCAGCAATCCGCCCGCAATACCGCCGGAGAAACTGGCGTAGATGATGGGAAGGATTGCGATGGCGGGCGGGTTCGGGATGATCAACAGCCCGAATCGCACCAGCAATTCGATCGCGACGACACACAGTGCCGTGAGGCCCAGGCCGCGCAGGAGATCGCGGCGCGACGTTCTCGCGAGGTAGCGCTTCAGCGAATCCCGCACTGGAGGCCGCGTTCAGCGATCCTGGCTCGTGCCCGCGCGCAGCAGGCCGCGATCGCTATCCCATATCACCGGAAATATCTCGTCGTCGGACGGATAGGTTCCCGATGCCAGCGCCGGCTGCACCGGCATCTGCAATACGTGCTCGCGCGGATCCCAGATCGCGTCGGCGCCGATGTAACGCACCGATACGCCGACGCGGGTAACGCTGGCCGACGGGTTGCCGCTGGCGCCGTGCACCGTCAGCGGATGGTGGCAGACCACGTCGCCCGGTTGCAGGCTCCAGGAAAGAAAGCGCAGATCCGGGTCGCCGTAGCGGGTGCTGAAGTCGGGGCAGGGCTCCAGGGACGTGTCGGTGTATCTCGGGTCCTCGTCCGGCGTCACGGCGCGGTAGGTCTTTCCCCACTTGTGCGAGCCCGCCACGTATTCGACGCCACTCGATGCCTTGTCGACCGGCGTGAGCGCCAGCCAGATCGAGACGATATCCTGGCCGCGCAGCGGCCAGTAGGGCAGATCGTGATGCCAATGCGTGATGGCGCTGGCGCCGGGTTCCTTGACGAACAACTGGTCGTAGAAGAAACGCACGCTGGCCGCGCGCATCAGGCGCGCGGCCAGTTCGCCCATGGGCGAGCGCTCGCGCAGCGCCAGGAAGTTCGGCTCTTTGTGGCACATGAAGGTGCTTATGTAGAAGCGCGATTTTTCGCCTGGATTGACCACCAGCTTGCTGCGCCAGGAATTCTGGTTCATGTAGTCGATCGCTGCGACGCGCATCCGCTCGCACCATTCGGCGTCAAACATCCCGCGCAGGCACACCACGCCGTCCTCCTTATAGGCACGAACTTCGTCTTCGGTAATCGGGCGCAAGGGTTGCCGGTTCATTCTTCCTCCAACGATTCGATGACGCCCGGGAACGCCCGGAACGGCGGCCTTTTGCGGCATGCGACGGCTGCTGCGCGGTTGTTCGTGGGCCTCCGGTCCGCGCCGTGGAAGGATACTGCCGCCGTGGAAGGATACTGCCTGAGGGACGTTAATTTGTTTTGGGACAATACTGCAGAGGCCACTGCGTTAGCAAGGGTGATGGACAGCGTGATGGACGGCGGGGTGCTCACCGGCGAGGCGCTGCGCACCCCGCTGGTGGTGCGGCAGTTCCCGTACTGGCCGCGTCGTGGCCCGGGCACGGTGTCCCGGGCAAGGTGTCCCGGGCACGGTTGACTTCGCGCATGGCTGAACCGATCATCCGCATAAATCCGCATAAATTTGCCTTCAAGCTGCACCGCCAAAGGAAGCATCGACCGATGAGCGCCATTGCACCCGCCGCACCCGTCGTTGCCGGACTGAAGTCGTTTCGAGACGTGTGGCTGGTCAGCATCGGCCACGGCCTGACGCATTGGTACCCCGCGACCTTTTACGTGCTGCTGCCGCTGATCGGCAGGGAACTCGGCTTGTCCTACAGCCAGATCGGCCTGATCATGACCGTTCAGGCACTCGTCGGCGCCTTGTCGAACATTCCTGGCGGGCTGATAGTCGATACCTTCGGCAGGAAAAATCTGATGCTGGCACTGTCGTTGTTCTGGGTCGCCTTTCCGTATGCGCTAATGGGGTTCACCCAGAATTACGCGATGCTGTTGATCTGCGTGTCGCTGGTCGGCATCGGCAATAACCTGTGGCATCCGGCTGCAATTCCAATGCTGGCAGACCGCTTTCCCCACCGCAAGGGGCTGGTGCTGTCGCTGCACAGCATGGGTGGCAACGCCGGGGATGCCCTGGCACCGCTGGCGGTCGGCGCGTTGCTCGCCACTCTGACCTGGCGCGAGGTGGTGGTGCTCAATATCGCACCGGGGATGATCATCGCCTGCCTGTTGCTGGCGATGCTGGGCAACGCGGGCCGGGTCGCCGCGGCGGCGAGCAAGCCCGCTGCCGGCAAGACCGGAGGCTCGAAAAGCGGCGCCAGAGGAAATGCCGAGGGGCAATCGATGGCTCAATACCTGCGCGGCATGCGCGAACTGCTGAAAAGCCGGGGCCTGGCCATGCTGGTGCTGGGTACAACTTTCCGCGCCATGACACAGGCCGCGCTGCTGGTGTTCCTGCCGCTGTTCCTGGCCTATGAGATGGGCTACGAGCCGTTCCAGGTCGGGGTGTGTCTGTTTGCGTTGCAGGCTGCCGGTTTCATCGCCGCCCCCATCGCCGGACAGATGTCGGACAAGCTGGGCCCGCGCGGGGTGATCATGTGGAGCATGATGATGACAGCCGCGGTGCTGATCATGATGATCGTCGCCGGTCCGTCGCCCGCATTCGTCTATTTCATTGCGGTGCTCGGATTCTTCCTCTACGCGGTGCGTTCGGTGCTGCAGGCATGGCTGCTCGAACTCACGCCGAAGAATATGGGTGGCAGCAGCATCGGCATCATGTTCGGAGCGCAGTCGCTCGGAGCAGCCATCTCCCCTGCAGTGGGTGGCTGGCTCGCGGACAGTTACGGCCTGATGGCCACGTTCATGTTCCTCGCCGCCACCATAGTCGTCGCCAATTTTTTCGTATTTTTTGTTCCGTCACCGCCCGCGCACAGCGTAGCGCGTTGAGGATCTTGATCCCGAATTGCTCAAGCAAAAGGAGTCTCCATGAAGGTTAAAGCCGCCGTTGCCCACGAGGCCGGCAAGCCGCTGATCATCGAAAGCGTCGATCTGGACGGACCGAAAGCGGGCGAAGTGCTGGTCGAACTCAAGGCGACGGGCATCTGCCACACCGATGAATTCACCCGCTCGGGGGCCGACCCGGAAGGCT
This sequence comes from Betaproteobacteria bacterium, assembly GCA_009693435.1. The sequence continues at coordinate 4,968 of SHXF01000130.1, forward strand.
TGTTCCCGGCCATCCTCGGGCATGAGGGCGCGGGCGTCGTGGTCGATACCGGCGCGGGGGTCACCACCGTGAAGAAGGGCGATCACGTCATCCCGCTCTACATTCCCGAATGCCGCGGTTGCAAGGCCTGCCTGTCGCGCAAGACCAATCTGTGCACCGCCATACGCGGCACGCAGGGCAAGGGCATGATGCCCGATGGCAGCAGCCGTTTCTCCCTGGGCGGGAAGCCGCTGCACCACTACATGGGCTGCTCGACGTTTGCCAACTACACCGTGTTGCCGGAGATTGCGCTGGCGAAGGTGCGCGAAGACGCGCCCTTCGACAAGATCTGCTACATCGGCTGCGGCGTCACCACCGGCATCGGCGCCGTGATCAATACTGCCAAAGTCGAGCCGGGCGCGAACGTGGTGGTGTTCGGCCTGGGCGGCATCGGCCTCAACGTGGTCCAGGGCGCCCGCCTTGCCGGCGCCGACAAGATCATCGGGGTCGACCTGAACCCGAAACGCAAGGCCATGGCCGAGAAATTCGGCATGACGCATTTCGTCAATCCGCAGGAAGTGAAGGGGGACCTCGTGCCGTATCTGGTCGACCTCACCGATGGTGGCGCCGACTACAGTTTCGAATGCATAGGCAACGTGGAGGTGATGCGCCAGGCGCTGGAGTGCTGCCACCGCGGCTGGGGCACCTCGGTGATCATCGGGGTGGCGGGCGCGGGCCAGGAGATCAAGACCCGGCCGTTTCAGCTGGTGACCGGCCGCACCTGGAAGGGCACGGCGTTCGGCGGCGCGCGTGGAAGAACCGATGTGCCGCGCATCGTCGACTGGTACATGCAGGGCAAGATCAACATCGATGACCTGATCACCCACACCATGCCGCTGGCCGACATCAACCGTGCGTTCGACCTGATGCACGCCGGGGATTCCATCCGCAGCGTGGTGGTGTATTGATCCGGTTGCATTGCCGCCGGGCGTGCTGCCGGCGGCACGGATGGATTCTGCTCGCCGCCGCGATGCATGCAAGCGCGGGATAATGCGCGCATCCCGTTCCGGATAACCTTCATGTTGAAAGCCATCCCGCCTGCAGCGCGCGCCATCATCATCGCCAACGTGGTGCTGTTTGTGGGGCAGAACTATGCCGACAGCACGCTTACCGCCTGGCTGGCGCTGTGGCCGGTAGATGGCACTTTGCCGCGGGGCTACCCGGGATTCCTGCCGTGGCAGGTGCTGACCTACAGTTTTCTCCACGGGGGCATCGGCCACCTGTTCTTCAACATGTTCGCGTTGTACATGTTCGGCGGCGAACTGGAACAGCTGTGGGGGACGAAGCGCTTCATGAACCTGTACTTCGCGAGCGTGCTCACGGCTGCACTGATGCAGCTCGCCTACGCGCATTACTCGGGCAGCCCGCCCTACCCGACAGTGGGGGCGTCCGGCGGGGTTTTCGGCCTGCTGCTCGCCTACGCGATGTACTTCCCGCGGCGGCGCATCCTGTTGCTGATCCCGCCGGTGCCGCTGCCGGCGTGGTTGTTCGTGTCCTTGTATGGCTTGGTCGAGCTGTATCTTGGCGTTACCGGATCGCAGCAGGGAGTGGCGCATTTCGCGCATCTGGGAGGCATGCTGGGCGCATGGCTGCTCATCCAGTACTGGCGTGGCCGGGCGCCGTTCGCGCGGAACTGATCGGGTTGCAGGTCTGACTTCAAGCCCGGACTGCCCGCAGTTATTCCGCGTCAGGTGCGGGTCACCGTCATCACTTCCGGCGCAAACAGTTCCTCGACCTCGACCTTTCTTTCCGACACGCCCTGTTCGTGCATGTAGCGCAGGTAGGCTTCCAGGGTCGGGCGATTCTTGTCGATGCCGTAGGGGAAATAATCGTCGCCGAACAATGCGCGCATATCCCGCACCGTGTAGGACAAGCGGTATCGGAAAGAACGACGCGGTGATGTCGCGCGCGCGGGCAAGGCTGCGGTTCTTCGCTTCGTCGAAAGCCTGGTAGAGCTGCATGGCGATCCAGCGGTTCTTTTCATAGACATCGCGGCGGATGGCGATGAAATGCATGGCCGGATAGACGCCGGTTTCCTTGAAGTACTTCAGCTCCTCCTTGCGCGGATCCTCGAACAGGAAGCGCACGCGCGGATCGCCGTTCACCATCGCGTTGGGCATGCGGGCGCTGATGACCACGTCGAGGTCGCCGGCAAGCAGCATCTCGTTGAGCGAACGGTCGCGCACGCTGGTGTAGTCTATGCCCAGTGTCGGCAGGGGCGGCATGCGGTCCCTGCGCCCCGCGTCATGCACCCCTGCCTGGAACCAGCGCGCCGAGCGCAGGTCGAAGCCATGGCTGTCCATCAGCGCGCCGCGCGCATACACGGCTGCGACCTGTCCCCATTCCGGCACGCCGATGCGCTTGCCGGCCAGGTCCTTCGGCGATGCAATGCCTGCGTCGCTGCGCACGTAAATCGCGGAGTGACGGAATACCCGGGAGGGAAACACCGGAATCGCCACCACCGGCTGCTCGCCGCGCGCCAGGCGCATCACGTAGGCACTCAGACCGGTCTCGGCGATATCCCACTCGTTGTTTCAGTGACTCCGAATGAGGATGTCCTCGATGGATCCGTGCACCGTGGTAAGGCTGATCCCCGAGGCGCGCACCGCGCCGGTGGTAAGGTCGCGGACGTGGTCGTATTCGCCGACCACGAGAGACAGGTTGAGATCCGGCATGGTGGATGATGCTCCTTTGAAAAATGGTGCACGCATGTCGCAACGGCACGCGGCGGCGCGACTCGAAACTCAGGACATTAACCGGCGCCGTTGCTGTTGCCGGTGCCCGCCGGCGTTCTGGCCAGCAGTGGGGCAGCGAGACGGTTTCACCGGGTTTGCGCCCATTGCTTGCGCCCGGCGCCCGGCTATGCGCCAAGCCCGCCCCGCACCCGCTCCTCCCAATCAGCAACCCACCCGGGCAGGGCGGCGGCGGGCATGGGCTTGGCAATGAAATAACCCTGTGCCTGTGCGCACCCCGTCCGGCGCAGAAAATCCCAGTCGGCCTGGTCTTCAACGCCTTCGGCCACAAAGTTCATGCCGAGCTGATTGGCCAGGTCCAGGCTGACCTCATAGATCGCGTGCATCGTGCTGTTGGCGACGGCGCCATGCACAAACGTCCGATCGAGCTTGATCTCATCGAAAGGGAGGTCGCGCAACTGGGCGAGAGACGAGTGCCCGGTCCCAAAATCGTCGATGGACAGGCTGAAGCGCTTCAAGCGAAGGCGCGTGAGAATTTCAAGCGGCATGCGCAAGTCGAACATCAACCGGCTCTCCGTCAGTTCGAGCACGACCTGATTCGGTGACACGTCCGCCGCGGCGGCTTGCGCCGCAACATAGTCCGGGAAATCCAGCGATGCGAGGTCATCCATGGATACATTGACGGCCAGGCGCAACACCAGCCCCGCCTCGCGCCAGGCCCTGAGCTGTGCAAATGCGTTGACAAGTACCGTGCGGGTAATCTGTCCGATCAGTCCGTGCGCTTCCGCCACGCCGATGAACCGGTCGGGAAGCACCACGCCATCCGTCGGATGGCGCCAGCGCACCAAAGTCTCCACGCCCACCACCATACCCGTGCCAACCGCCACCTTGGGCTGATAGTAATTGACGAACTCGCTGTTGGCGATGGCGGCGCGCAATTGGTGCGCATCGTAAGATATTTTCGCCGCCGGAGGCAGCGTTTGACCCGGATGTGTTTGACCCGGATGTGTTTGACCCGGATGTGTTTGACCCGGATGTGATTGACCCTGATGCTGCCACCTCGCCATCAGACCGGCCAATTGTGTCGACGAGGGAGGCTTGCCCAATCGGCCCAGCACATTGATGCGATGCGTACGCGCCAGTGTCTCCGCGGACAAAAGAGTGCGTTCGTCTTCGCCACTCACTAGGATCACACCGCCGGCATAACGATGCTCAACGAGATAGCGCAAAAACTCGATCCCGTCCATCCGCGGCATGTTGAGATCGCACAAGATCAGGTCAGGTGCGCCGTTCGGATCGTCAATACAATCCAGCGCAACGCGCCCGTTGTCGCAGGCCGTCACCCGGTCAAATCCGAGATTGTTCAGCATTTGGCAAAGCAATTGGAGCATGAAAGGCTCGTCGTCGAGCACCATAACGCTGCATGCGGATTTCCCGGTCGCGGTCATATCGTCGATCCTGATGCGGTATGTTGCTGCTCTTGTACAAGCAATTCCAGGCACGCATCCACGGCAGCCAGTTCCTTCTCGAATTCATCCAACAGCCCGGCCAGAGGGTCGAAGCTGCCGGCCTTGCTTGCTTGTTCCATTTCGGAGCACAGCGCGCCCAGTTTGACCGCCCCCACAGCGTGAGCGGAGGACTTGAGCTTGTGCGCAGAGGCCCCGACCGCTGTTGCCCGACCGTCCTGGAAGGCGACACGAAGCTCCGCCGCGATTGCGGCAGCACTGGCTCTGAAGGCCAGCAGAAGTGCACGCACGGTCGCCGCATCGTCACCCACCAGCGCCTTCAGCACGCTCACGTCCACTGCCGGCGCCGAGGGAACTCGCAATGCGGGCTGCGCCGAAAGCTCTGACACAAATGCGTCATCGATGGGCGGCGACGTGCCCGCGTCATCCTCCGGGACCTCGATGCGCGATGCCCGGTCTTCGAGGTAGGCTTCGAGCGCGATGCTGACGCGCGTGAACTCCAGACTCATGGATCTGCCCAATTGGCGCGCGGTGTCGATGCCGCCCGCGAGCACGGCGGTCTCGGCCCGCGCGGCAAGTTGGGCGAGTTGAATTGCGCCAAATTGCGCGCTGGTTGACTTGAGCGAATGCGCCGCGCGCCTCGCAGCCTGTGCTGCATCCGTCGCGGCGCCGGACACGCTCGCGATCAGCAGGGGGGCGCTGTCCAGAAATCGCCGCGTCAGATTAACCAGCAACCCTGGTGTATCGCGGTCCAGGTTCGCGAGGTCTTCAAGCGCCGCTGGATCGAACGAGGCCGGCGCAGCGGCGGGCACGGCCGCGTTCGCCGTTGCCCGCGCCGTGCTGTTCTGCACGACCGCCAGCAGCGACGCGCGACTAAACGGCTTGGAAAGGAAATCATCCATGCCCGCTGCGAGGCAGCGCTCGCGGTCCCCCTCCATGGTGTTGGCCGTGATCGCCACAATCGGCACGCGCGCAGTTCCGCTCTCGGCCTCGATCTCGCGGATTCGCCGGGTCGCCTCCAGGCCGTCCATCACCGGCATCTGGCAATCCATGAGCACACAGTCGAATTGCACTTGGGCGCACTTGCGCACCGCCTCCGCGCCGTTGAACGCGACCTCCACCCGGTGTCCGGCTCCCATGAGCATGCTGCGCGCCACCTCCTGGTTGATGTCGTTGTCCTCCACCAGCAGCAGCGCAAGCGAAGCACCCGCGATCGCAACCGGCAATTCGGCTGGCGCTGCGATGCCTGCCCCTATGGGCAACGTCACCTGCAGCTCGAAAGTCGAACCTTGCCCCGGCGTGCTGTGCGCCTCGAGGCTGCCGCCCATGAGCTGAGCGAGCTCGCGTGCAATGTACAGTCCGAGACCGGTACCGCCGTGCCGCCGCGTGCTGGCGGCGTCCAGCTGCGCGAACGGTGTAAACAGCTTCCCCATCGCCTCGGCAGTTATCCCCATCCCGGTGTCGCTGACCCGAAAGCGAAGGCGCGCCGAGCCCTCGATGGTCTCGCTCGCATCAAGCGCCAGGCGCACCTCGCCTCGCTCGGTAAACTTGATTGCGTTGCCGGCAAGATTCACCAGAATCTGGCGCAGCCGGCCTTCGTCGCCCGTCACCGACTGCGGCACTTCGGATCCGATCTCCAGCCCGATGGCGAGCGCTTTGTTGCGGGCAAGCGGCAGCAGCAGATCGCGCGCCTGCGCCAGCAGTTGCCGCGGATCGAAGTTCGACTCGACCAGTTGCATGCGCTCGGCCTCGATGCGCGATACGTCGAGGATGTCGTTGATAATGCGCACTAGCCTGGATTTCCACGGACAGTAATTCCCCTAAGGATTTCCTGAATTGGGGGTTAAATCGGAGTGGCACGTCAGGCGAGCATTCGAAGGCTTAAGCCGTTCCACCATGGTACCTTCACCGGGGAGTCGAGCATGCCCGAGTCGAT
>SHXF01000023.1 GCA_009693435.1 Betaproteobacteria bacterium
TCGACCCGCCATCCCTTGGTGGACATGTCCACGCGCGTTCCCACGGGATCCAGAATGAATCCTTCCGCAAACCGGCCATCCTCGGGATTCGACTGGGGAGCCTGCATCGCGCCGCCTGCCATGGCGCGCTCCGCGGTGCCCGGGTAATCCTCGACATGCATGCCGAAATGGTGGATGCCCTCGGGCCTGCCACAGGCGGGCAGGATGGCCAGATTGATCGTGCCATCGGACAGGTAAATCGCTTCCTTGCCCTCTTCCAGCGTCCCTTTGCCGGACATGTGACGGTATACCTCCTTCATCTCGAAGGTGTTCTTGTAGAACGCCACCAGCTTTTCCTGGTCTTCCGTCATGATTGCGATGTGCCTGATTTTGGCCATTGACCGTCCCCCTTGTTATTAATTTCTGCGATTTCGCTTGCGGCGAATTACACCCGCTCCGCAGGCGACTTTTCCCTGCATCAGCGTCACTTCAGGCGACGGCCTTCTGCGGTTTCGCCGCCGTGTGCAACCGCGACACCACTTCGTCGGTGGTCATCACGTCGGTGAACATGCTGACCAGGTTGGACAGGGTCGCATTCTGCTCGGCGTCGGTGCGCGTGGCATTGCCGTCGGACACCATGATCACCTTGAAATTGAGCATGTGCGCATCGCGCGCTGTCGACTCGCAGCAGACGTTTGTCGCGGTCCCCGTGACCAGCAGCGTGTCGATGCCGCGCTGTTCGAGCTGCGCCTGCAGGCCGGATGCGCCCTGGATGAACGCCGAGAAACGATTTTTCTCGACGCGCATGTCGCCCGGCCTGACCTCGAGTCCGGCAAACAATTCATAGCCGACATTGCCCGGGGACAGCGCGTCGCTCCACTGCCGAAACAGCGCTTCGTTGGCATAGAAGTCCTTGAAGCGCTGCCATTTCGCCGTGACCGCAGGCGAGGCATTCATCTGTATCCACACCACCGTGGCGCCTGTCTGGCGCACGCTAGCGGCGAGGCGGTTGATGTTGGGCACCACCGCAGGGCAGTACGGCGTATAGCCCGGCTGGCCTTCCATGACCCAGCAATTTTGCATGTCGACCACCAGCAGCGCCGTCCTCGCCGGATCGATCGCGTCGTACAGGTGCAGCTTGCCGCGCCGCTCGGTAATGCGCGTCAGGACTTCGGGAAGAATCTGGGTCTGGTGCAGCGTCATGGCTGGCCTCGCTCGACGGGAAGGGGGGACGGCGCAAAGTATAGCGCCCGTGTTGTCGTCGCGCGTAACTGCCGGGAACGCCGACTGCAGGCGATGTTCTTCACACTGCCGTCCTGCGCCACGCACTCGCCAGCCAGGGCTGCTGTTCGCGCGGCACGCCGGAAGGACGGTAATAGTGGGTCAGCTCCACGAATCCCGCAGCCGACATATGGCGGCGCCAGGTTTCAAGGTCATGATAGGCGCCGTAACGCCCGCCGTTCCAGCCTTCCTCGTTATCGCCGCGCGGATTCGAGGTGAACATCACACCGCGCGGTTTCAGGGTTGCATGCAATTCCAGCAGCACGCGCGGCAAGGCCGCGCTGGGGACGTGAAACAGCGTGGCGTTGGCGAATACGCCGTCGAAATGCCTGTCCGGCAGATCGAGTCCGAGAAAATCCTGCTGCCACACGTCGCAACCGCTGTAGGCACGCGCCATGGCGGCCAGTCGCGCCGCGCCTTCCAGACCCGTAGCGCGGTGACCGAGATCGGCAAACGTCTTCAGGTCGCGTCCCGGCCCGCAGCCGAAATCGAGAATCGCGAACGGCGGCTCGCCCTCGATGAATTGCAGCAATGCCTCGATGTTCTGGCTGACGTCATGATCGCGCGTGCCGGCCCAGAAGGCTTCTGCGCGCTGGTTGTAATGTTCCAGCGTGCGCTCGGCGATTTCCCGCAGATCTTGCGAATCCAGATTCATCTCCTCGCGGTGGCGGGCGCTGCTGCGCTCACGATACAGCGCTACGAGCGCTTGCGGGCCGTGACTTCGATCTCTATCTTCATGCGCGGGTCCGCGAGGCCGGCGGAGATCATCATCGATGCGGGGCGCACCTCCCCGAAATATTTTCGCAGCACCGGCCAGCATTTCTGAAACTCCGCGCCATTGGGTACGACGTAAGTCGCGCGCACGACATCCCGCATGCCGGAACCGGCCTCGCGCAGCGCCGACTCGATGTTCTTCAGGCACTGTTCGGTCTGCTCGAGAAAATCGTCCGATATCTGCATGGTCGCGTAATCGAAGCCCGTCGTGCCGGAAACGAACACCCAGTCGCCGTCAACCACTGCGCGCGAATAAGCGGCCTGCTCTTCAAAAGGCGAGCCTGAGCTGATGAGTTTTCTGGTCATGAGGACTCCAATGGTGTGAAGCGGTGGGTGATCGGTTCAGTGCACAAAGGCAACCTCGCGCGCGGCGGCGTTGACCAGTTGCGTGGTGAACGCTGGCGCGACGGTCGCCGCGATGCGTTTTGCCTCGCAATCGCTCATTTGCGCGGCGCCGCGACTTGCTGAAGCCATTCACGTGGCGTCAGAACTCGCGCGCCGGGCGGTGCGCGCCGATACACCCCCTTGTCAAGAGTAATCAGCGGCACACCGACCTGCTCGGCCAGCGCGACATAGGTCGCGTCGGCGCCGCGCAGCATGCATTCGACAGCCACTCTTGCCGCGCCTCGTGATAAAGGCTCCGAACCATGGTGAAGGGCGATCCAGGACTGCGACACCAGATATTGAACCGCCATGTCGGCAACCTGCCTGTCACCGGTCTTACGGGCTATCGCTCCGCCGACTTCTGCCAACGCCAACGCGGGAGCGTGAAGCGCCTGCCGCAGCTCGAGCGCGCGCGCCAGACATCGTGAGGCTTCCGTGTGGTGAGCGTCGCCCTCAACGAAAATGGCAACCCAGAACGACGCGTCGGTCACCATCAGAGATCGCGGCGCTGCTCGCGAATCGCGTCAACGGCGCTGACGCCCTCGGGCCAGGCCGCGCTGACGCGCTTGGAAATCTTCCTGAGTTCGCCCAGAAACGCTTCGACCTCCGTCCGCTTGCGGTTGGAGGTCTTGCTGCCGGGCGCAGGCCCCGCGAGTTCCCGCTCGAGTGCGACAGTCACCAATTGCTTCAATGACTGACCCCGTTGCGCCGCCGTCGTCTTCGCGCGGCGGAACAATTCATCGGGCATTTCCAGGGTGGTTTTCATGGGTCATCGGGCCGGGCCTGATCGGATCAGGCATCGTACCCATAAATATGGGTTACGGTCAATGCGGCGCAGGGACGACGAGCCACAATTCTGAGGGCCTGGTGAATTGCGCCTCAGCCCGGCGCCATGCCTTGCGCGAAATGCTCGATGCTTTCCTTCAGCGAGTACCTCGGCTTGAAACCGAGTTCGGATTCGGCAAGCCGGATGTCCGACGCGGCCGGGCGCTCGTGCGCGAAGCCGACCATGCCGCCGGTCAACTTGACCTTCAGCTCCACCTGCAACGCGGGATACAGTGCGCGCACCGCATCGACCACGTCCTGGAAAGTGCTCAGTTTGCCTGAGCCGATGTTGTAGACGCGAGTCTTGGGCGTGGGCGCTTCCAGCGCGGCGAGGTTGGCCGCCACCACGTCGCGCACATCGACGAACTCCTCGCCGCCGCCCCAGACGATCAGCTGGTTGTCGATCACGGCGGTGCGTCCCTGCATCGCGGGCCGCAGCAGCGATTCCGCCATCAGCCCGCTGACGTTGTTGGACGGACCGGCGAACGGCGCGAGCACCGCCTGGTAGCGCAGGATGACCACGTCCGTCTGGTAGGTCTGGTGATAGAACAGGCCCAGGTACTCCCCCGACATCTTGGTGATGGCGTAGAGGGAATTCGGCCGCTCGCTCAGGTTCATCATGGGAAAGTCTTCGGGGAAACTTTCACCACGGAACGAGCCGAAGGTCGGGAAGCCCACGATTCCCGAACTGGCGAGCACCACGCGGCCGAGTTTTTCCATGCGCGCCGCTTCCAGCACGTGGGTGGTGCCGGCGACATTGACCATCACCCCCCTGCGCGGCGCGTCGCGCAGCGCGCGCGTCAGCATCGCCGCGGTGTGCAGGATGCGCTTCACTTTGTGCTTCCTGATAATGTCGACCAGGCCGTCGTAATCGCAAATGTCGTGTTTAACCACTTCGGCCTGGTCGGGATCGACGTAGTGGCGTATCGCATCCGCATTCGGCGCCACGTCCAGCAGGACCACGGTTTCGCCGCGCTCCAGCAGTGCTTTGGCGCTACGGCAACCTATGGCGCCTGCGCCGGTGATAAGCGTTGTCATGGTCTGGTGCTTCGTTTCATCCGTTGTACTTGATATCCGCTTCGAGCAATCGGCTCACAGCGGCGCCGCCGTAGCGACAGTCACGCGAAATGACCGAGACAGTACTCAGCGCATTCGCGATGTGTCGCGATCCACACCCCCTCGGTCGCCTTGGCGTGGCGGATGCATTCGCGCAGCGCCCAGGCGCCCAGCGGATGGCCGAACAAGGTCGCGTGGAACACCGCCGTCACCAGCCAGGGCAGGCCGTCGCTTTGTTCGGACAGCAGCGTGTCGACCTGGCGCGTGAAGGTTTCGATGTATGCGCCCGGTCCGTTCAGCCCGCGCGCGTAAAGCTGGTGGTCGTTCACGTCAAAGGACGGTGAAAAACCGACGAGCTTCCGGCCTGCCCCTTCGAGCATCACCGGGCGATCGTCGTCGACGCGCTCGACGACATACTTGAAACCTTCCTTCGCCACCACATCCAGCGTATGCGGGCCACCCTGATGGCCCGCGCTCGACCAGCCTACCGGCGCCGCGCCGGCCACGTCCCTTATGATGTGTTTGGTCTTCTGCACATCGGCCAGGGTCTCGGCCGCATTCTGCCGGTAACTTTTCACCTCCTCCGACCAGGAGTGACCGGCAATCTCGTTGCCCTTGTCGGCGAATTCGCGCGCGATGTCCGGATAACGCTCCACCGCGAGTCCGTTGAAAAGACCGCTCGCCTTGATGCCGTTCGCATGGGCCGTGTCCATCAGCCGGTAAAAACCGGCGCGCCCCGCGTAGTCCTGCCAGGAGAGCGAAACGAGGTCGCGCACCCCCGCCTTGATCGCGGACAGCGGCAACTGCGGCGCGGTGTGCCGTCCGGGTTCGACGTGCGTCCCGCCCCATTGTTCGAACACGAACTGGAACACCACCGCAACGCGGCTGCCATCGGGCCAGCGCGGATCGGTATTTTTCGCCGATGCCTTGTCCTGCTTGTTATCGCGAGTCGCCATGATGATTTTCCTTATGCCGCCGCTCGTTCGCCGTGCTGCAGCCACCAGTCGGCGACCTGCTGCCCGGTGGCGTACCAGACATCCGGAAACGAGCGCGCGTAGCGAATACACTCTTCGACCGCCGATACGCCGAACGGCCGTCCGTACATTGCGGCGTGCGCCGACAGGCTGAGCATACGGCCGTCGCGGGCGCCCTCCTCGTACAACACATCGAAGGAGCGGCAGAAAATTTCCACGTAGGTGGACGGCGCATGCGCCGCCAGCGAATAGTTGGTCACGTCGTTGACATCGAACAATTTGGGCACCGCCACCATCTTGCGCCCGGCTATGACCTCGGCGGTGTGCGGGCGGTCGTCGTCCTTGTAGTCGTAGCTGTAGTAGAAACCCTCTTCCAGCAGAATGCGCGTGGTGTTGTCGCTGCGCTGGCCCGCCGGACAGTTCCAGCCGACCGCGCGGTAACCCGTCACCTTCTGTATCGATTCCAGGCAGCGGCGCGCGTTGGCGCGCTCCTCGTCGGGAGTGAGCGGGAACACGCGAATGTCCTGGGCATAGGAGTGCGCGGCGATTTCATGGCCCGCGTTCACCCATGCTTTCGAGAATTCCGGAAAGCGATCGACTGCCACCCCTGAGAAAATGCCGGTGGCCGGTATGCCGTACTTCTGGAACAGCCGGAATACCCGCCAGGCGCCCAGGTCAGAACCATAGCGCGCCCAGGCACGGCCGTTGTAATCGATCGCGCCGGCCTTCATAGCCTCTTCGGGGACGCGCGGCACGGTCTTGGTTTCGGCATGATCGCCTTCCCAGCCTTCGAATATCAGCTGCGGCAGCAGGACCACGCGGGCGCCCTTGGGCCACCTGATCGGTGTTTGTCTGGCCATGGTGCGTTCCTGCAGCGTCAGTCGAGCTTCAGTCCGGCCGCCTTGATCACCTTGTCCCAGCGCGCCGCGTCTTCGCGCTGCTGTTTCAGCTGCGCTTCCGGGGAGGAGTGATTGGGCTGGAAGCTGAGGTCGGCCAGACGTGCACGCAACTGCGGATCCTGCATGGCTTTGGCGATTTCCGCATTCAGCCGATCGACCACGGCGCGCGGCGTGCCCGCGGGCGCATAGACAGCCCACCAGTCCTTGTACTCCATCTCGGGGTAGCCGACCTCGCGTATGGTGGGCACGTTCGGCAGGGTGGGTTCGCGCTTGTCCCCCGACACGGCAAGGCCGCGCAGCCTGCCGTCCTTCAGCGCCGGCGAGACCGTGGCGATGTCCATGATGGAGAACTGGATGTCGCCCGCCAGCAGGCCCTGCAGCGCCTGGCCGCCCCCCTTGTAGTTGGTATAGAGCATGTCGATTTTGGCCGCGCGCAGCAATTGCTCGCCCACTACCTGGCTGATGATGGCGCCCGCGCCGTAGGTCACCTTACCGGGATTGGCCCGCGCATAGCCGATGACATCCTGCAGCGTCTTCCAGGGCTGTGTCGACTGGGTGATGAAAATGACCGGCGTGGCCGCCACCATGCCCACCGGAACGAAATCCTTCTCCGGGTTGTAGGCAAGCTTGGTGTACAGGCTGGGGTTCATGGTCATGGTCATGTCGAGCGTGATCAGCAGCGTGTAGCCGTCAGGGGCGGCCTTTGCCACCTGCTCCGCGCCGATGATGGTGTTGGCGCCGGGACGGTTGTCGATCACCACCGCCTGGCCCAGGCCTTCCTGGACTTTCTGGAACACCAGCCTGCTAAGAATGTCGGTGCCGCCGCCCGCGCCGAACGGCACGATCAGACGGATCGCCTTGTTGGGGTACGCCTGCGACATCGCAGGGGACGCTCCGGCGAATACGACGAAAGCGGCGATGAATGCTGCAACCAGCGATGCAATCGAACCTGTGTATGGTTTCTTCATTTTTCGTTTGGACTTCCCGTAGCGCAGGTGAATCTTCGCGATCGGCCAGCGCAGACTTTCAGCGCCACTCCTCCTCTGCATTGATAGTTGCCGTACCGGCACGCGGCTGGCACGGCGCTCTTTACACCCCATCTATTTTTTTCGCGAACCACGAATCAGCCGGCCCGGCATCGCGCCCGTTGCATTGCCGTTCTCGAAAATCGGCACACCGGACACGACCGTGGCGAGGTAGCCGTCCGCCTTTTGCACCAGGCGCTTCGCGTTGCCCGGCAGGTCACGCACCATTTCCGGCGCGCGCAATGCGAGCCCTGCAAAGTCGATGACGTTCAGATCGGCCTTCCTGCCTTGCGCCAGAACTCCCCTGTCGTTGATGCCGAAGAAGGATGCCGTCGACGACGTCTGCATCCTGACGGCCTCCTCGAGCGGGAGGGTCGGCCCGCGTTTGCGGTCGCGCGCCCAGTGCGTGAGCATGTAGGTGGGCGTGGACGAATCGCACACCCTGCTGACGTGCGCGCCGCCGTCCGACAGGCCCAGCACGGCATTCGGGTGGCGCAGCATTTTCAGGGTCGAGTCGAGGTTGCCATCCGCGTAATTGGTGAGCGGCATGAACAGCAGTTCGTTGCCCTCCCGCTCGAGCATGATGTCCAGCACCACGTCCTGAGGCGAGCGGCCTTGCGCGCGCGCCAGTTCCCCCACGCTCCCCTGCAGGGATGGCTCGTAGTCGGGCGGGTCGCCCAGCCGGAACATGCGCTCGAAACGACCGGTGACATTGCGCAGCGTTTCAGTCGTCGCGTCGGGTTTTTCGGACAGCAGCCTTGTGCGGAACGCGGGGTCCCGCAGCTTTGCCACCTGTCCCTCCAGCGGAAGCGCCGCAATTTCACGGAAGCTCGGGTTCAGGAAAAAGGGATTGCGCGAACTCGTCAGGCCCAGCATGTTGCTCACCGACCTGCCCGGCACCTGGGCGTGCAGCGGTTCTCCCTCGGCGCTCGCTTTCGCCATGAGTTCCAGTATGCGCGCCCATTTGTCGGGATGCTCGTAGGACTGGGTGAGCAGGCACCACACCGACATGCCGGAGGCGCGACGCACCCCCCGCAGCCAGGCGATTTCCCGTTCAACGTCCTCGAAGTCGACGATGAAACCGATACAGCCGCCGCGGCCTGCTTCGCCGGCGGCGCGCGCAAGCGCGGTTACTTCGTCCGTATCCACGCCGTAGCCCGGCGCGTTCCTGCCGTCGATGTTGCGGTGGTTGACCGAGCGGCTGCCGGTAAAGCCGAGCGCGCCCGCCGCCATCGCCTCGCGCACCAGCGTCGTCATGGCGCGCATGTCCGCTTCGCTCGCCCGCTCGTTGGCCGCACCGCGCTCGCCCATCACATAGGTGCGCACCGCGGCGTGCGGAATCTGCGCCCCGACATCGATGGCGAGTTCGGTCTGCTCCAGCGCGTCGAGAAACTCCGGAAAACTCTCCCAGCCCCAGCGTATGCCGGCGCGCAAAGTGGCGCTCGGAATGTCCTCTATGCTCTCCATCAGGCCGATCAGCCAGTCGCGCGCGGCGGGCTTGGCCGGAGCGAATCCGACGCCGCAATTGCCGAACACCACCGAGGTGACGCCGTGCCAGGAGGAAGGCGAAAGGTACGGATCCCAGCGAACCTGGGCATCATAATGCGTGTGCACGTCGACGAAGCCGGGCGTGACGATGGCGCCCTCGGCCGCAATGTCGCGTTTCGCCGCGCCGGCCTTGCCACCGACCTGGACCAATACGCCGTTGTCGACCGCCACGTCGCCATGGAATCCGGCGCGACCGGTGCCGTCCACTATCAGTGCGCCTCTGACCACCAGATCATGCATGGAAGCATCCTCCTGTCGTTTCGTGACGGGTTTCGTGACGGATTTCGTGACGGGTTTCGTGACGGATTTCGTGGTGGCGCGCAGGCATCACTCCGCCTTTGCCCCCGTGGCCTTCACCAGCTTCGCAAACTGCTCGATCTCCAGGCGGATCGCTTCGCCGAATTGATCCGGTGTGCCGCCTATGGACTCGAAACCCAGGCCGGCCAGGCGTTGCGCGACATCCGGCGCCGCCAGCGCCGCATTGAACTCCCGGTTGAGCCGGTCGATCACGGGACGCGGCGCGCCGGTGGAGCCGTAGTTCAGTCCCGGATTCGTCCTGGCATGGTCGATGAGTTGTTTCGCCGACTGTACCGGCAGGCCGGCGTTGACTGCGAGAAACAACGGTAACGACACCAGTTGCACGACAGGTGAAAAATCCCTGATGCTGTCGTAGGGCACTTTCGCATACACGCTGGGATTGATGGCGAGGACCGCCGTGCCGCCCAGCATCAACGTGTGACCGTCCGGCTGCGCCTTCACCACGATTTCGGCGGCCAGTATGCCGCCGGCGCCGGGGCGGTTCTCCACCAGCACCGACCAGCCCGTGTTGTCGGAGACCTTCTGCGCGAACGTGCGCGCGACCACATCGCCCGCGCCGCCGGGACCATAAGGCACGATCAGCCGGATGGGCCGCGAGGGAAAGGATTGCGCCAGTGCCTGCCCGGCGAGCAGCGCGAGAAGCAACATTCCCGCGATTGGTGGCAAGCGCTTCAACGTCCGGCCCTCCAGGGATCGAATGCCTGGGGACACTAGCGAGCGATTTCGCCCGGCTTCAACTTTGCCGCGCCTTCCCAGAGGGAGTGCAGGCTGCCGGGCACGCGCCGCGTCAGGATTTCCACCACCACGGTTGAACCGGCAGCGACCTCATCGATGGCCCATTTCAGCTTGGCCGCGAGTTCCCCCGGCTGCTCGATGCGGACCGCCTTGGTCCCCAGCGCCAATCCTACTGCATACGGATCCACGCCGCGTCCGGAAAAGCGCGTGCTCGCAAGCTGCGGACTCACACCGGCGTCGCGGGCCGGATCCGACCGGTTGTTCTTGACCACCACCAGGATGGCCGTGCCCGTTCGGACCGCAGTTTCAAGATCGATCGCAGTTTCGCCGAAGGCCTCCTCGCCGATGACGGCCACCACCAGTTTGTCCGGCGCCGCCTGCTTCGCGCCGATCGCCGCGCCTATCGACCACCCCATGGCGCTCTGCACGCCAAAGCCCAGAAAACCTCGCGGCTGCGTCGCGATGTAGTGCTGGCAGGTGGTGCCGCGCACCGAACCGGCGTCGTGCAGCACGATGGTCTTGTCCGGGTTGGTGAGGCGGGTCAGCTCGCCCGTGACACGGAACGGATTGATAGGCGCAGCATCGTCGTTCAGCAGCGGCGCCGAGACCTCCTGCCAGCGACGGCCCAGTGTTTCCAGTTCCGCCTGGCGCTCGGCCACCGGCAACAGACGGGCCTTGGACAGGCGCTCCCTTGCCACGGCTATCATCTGGCGGATCACGATTTTCGCGTCGCCCATCATTGCGATTTCGGCCAGGTGTTCCTTGTTCAATTCCGTTCCATCGATATCGACCTGGATATGGCGCGCCGCTTTCGGCATCGGCGCCATGGTCGCGAATTTCTTGAAACCTGCGCCTATGGTGAGCACCACATCGGCGGAGTCGGCGAGCACCGTCGCCGGCAACGAGCTGTACACCGCCCGCGCGAAGCCGCCGATGCCAAGCGCCAGCCGGTGGTTTTCCGGAAAGGCGCTCTTGCCGTTCAGCGTGGTGGCCACCGGCAGCGTGAGCAACTCCGCCAGTTCGACCAGATCGGCGGATGCGCCCGAGGCGAGCACACCGGCGCCAACATACACATAAGGCCGCTTTGCCGACGCAATCAGGTCGACCGCCGCCTGCACGCTCGCAGGATCGGCGCCGCTCCTCACCGCCGGCTGCCCGCCAACCGGCTGGTAATTCCAGTGGCCGATCGGCATGGAGGACAGGTCGTAGGGCATGCCGAGCACCACCGGACCGGAGCGGCCGGTGCGCAACTGCATGAACGCGCGGCGCAGAATGCTCTCCACCTGGGATGCGTCCTGGATCACGGTGGTCCACTTGCACACCGGCGCGAACAATTCGGTGAAGGAGATTTCCTTCACCTGCCGGCGCAGCGTGTCGTAGCGGTCGTTGTGCCCGGCGATGAACAGCAGTGGCGTGGAATCGCCCCAGCTGTTGACCAGGCCGCCCATCGCGTTGGCCGCGGCGGGACCGGCGTCGGTGAAGACCACGCCGGGCACGCCCGAGACGCGCGCATAGCCGTCGCAGATGTCGACCGCGGCCCGCTCCTGGCGGGTGTAGAAGACGGTGATTTCGGGTGCGACCGACATGGCGTCCGCCAGATGGCCGATCGATTGCCCGGTGATGCCGGCGGCGACACGCACGCCTTCCTTGACCAGGGCATCGCAAATTGCCTGAGCTACGTTCACGCTGTTCCTCCTCCGAGCACACTGCACCGGCGGGCGACGCGATCGAATCGCGACGCGTGCCCAATTACCTGACCGTTTCAGGGCCGCACATCCTAGATCATTGTTGCACGCGGAACCAGCCCCACCACGGGAACGAAGCCGGCATTGACACGGAAAGTTCGTATAGGATACTTTGAACACGAAGTACATTCATCACTGAATCCGAACCGGATCTGAGATCCGAACCGGATCTGAGATCCGAACCAGACCTGCGATCACCTGCGAGGAGCTTCGTCATGGCAGTCAGTTTTGTTCCCCTGCATCCCCTGGTCGGCGCCGAGGTCAAGGGCCTGGACCTGCGCAATCCCATGGACGAAGCCACGCACAAGCAACTCCAGGATGCGTTCAGCCGGTATTTCTTTCTTCTGGTTCGCGATCAGAAGCTCGAGAAGGAAGACCAGGAACGTTACTCCCTGATCTTCGGCGACATCGAATACCGCACCGCTTACGACGTGCCCAGAACGGATCCGCGTTCACAGTACGTGTCGAATACGCGTACCGATGGCATTCTCGGTAATGGGGAGCTGTATTTTCACCAGGACCAGACGTTTTTCGCCGACCCCATGATCGCCTGCACGCTGTATGCCATCGAGATTCCGTCCAGCGGCGGGGACACGCTGTTCGCCAATTCGGGGGCGCTTTACGACAGCCTGCCCGAGGACTACCGGAGCAAACTGGACGGCCTGACGTCATTGCATGTGTTCGACTACGGACGCGACCCGAATGCGCCGATGGAAGACCGGGAGATTCCGGCATCGTCGCCGCGTTGCATCCAGCCGGTCGTCTGGATACACCCGAAGACCGGGCGCAAGAGCCTCTGGGTGAACCACATCGCGGTCGACCACATCCATGGCATGAGCCGCGAGGAAGGCAAGCGCATCGTCCTGGACCTGGCTGAGCGCATCGCCAATCCCGAACTCTATTACCGCCACCAGTGGCGCGTCGGGGACATCGTGATGTGGGACAACCTCCAACTGCAGCACATGCGCGAGAATTTCGATGCTAGCCAGCCGCGCACCCTGCGGCGCATGCCACTGCTGAGCAAGTATCGCGCGGATAACCGAGACAGGCTCCGGTCCTTCGCCACCGAGGCCGTTGCGGCAGCCCACTAGGACAAGGCGGCCCGGCGTCCGCGGTAAACAGCTGCACGCGCCCGGACTGGCGCGTAGATTGCGCGTTCTCCGGTGCCTCGTCAGTGCGCGTGCTGCCGCGCCGCTATCCGGTCTTCCTCCCGCCAGAGTATCGGCATGCGCCGCAGGGTGCGCGGCGCCTTGGGATCGAAATCCTCGCGCCTGTGCAGGGTCATGAAGTTGTTCCACAACACCAGATCCCGAGGCTGCCACCGGTGCCGGTAATAGACAGCCGGATCTTCGATGCGAGCGAACAAATCGTCGACCAGCTGGTCGCTCTCTTCGGCCGAGACCTCGTTTATCTTCTGCATGGTAACGCGGTTGATCCAGATGCCGTGCTTGCCTGTCGAGGGTTCCGCCCACACCACCGGCTGCACGTGGCACGGTGAACCCGGCGGGGCGAGCGCGCCCGGCATCCGCGCGTTGTAGCTGGAGGTGAAATCGTAAACATGCAGCGCCGTCAGGGGTTTCAGCTTTCGCTGCATCGCCTCGGGCAGGCTCTCGAAAACGACGCCGGTATTTGCGAACAGCGTATCACCGCCCTCGGCCGGCACTTCGATCGCGTACAGGGTGCAGGCGCAGTTGGGCTCCTCGAAGTGCACCTGGTCATTGTGAAACGAAAGTTCGCCCAGGCCGATGATGCCATCCGGCCGGTTGTTGGAAACGTGCTGCTGCATAATCGGGGATTCCTTGCCGTCGGCAGACTTGTGATTGCCGCGATAGGCGACGACGCCGAATACCTCTGAGAAGCGCTGCTGGTGCTCGGGCTCAAGGTCCTGGCCGCGGACTACCAGCACGCGATGCCTGCCGAAACCCTCCAGCAGGCTGCGCCGCGTGTCCGCGTCTATGGGATTGCGAAAATCGAATCCCTCCACCTCGGCGCCGACGTGGGGATGCAGCGGCTTGAATCGGATGCCCATGATCGATCGTCCTCCCTGTTGCCGGCGCTGCTGCAGAGCAAGCCCGGAAAATGCTTCGTTACCGATCTACAGGTTATAGGCCTCCATGATGCAGCGTCAAGCCGCTAGCGCCGGGAACCCGGTTTCGCGCCGGCGCTGTTGATGAGAAAAGCCCGGAAGCTGCACCGCACCGCCGGCCTTGCACAGCACGATTGACGATTGCTTAGATCACGTAGTAAAAGGTCTGCGAGTCGCCGCCCCATTCCGCGCGGTGCGCGTTTCAACCAGAAGGGATTCCTTCGTGACCACTCTCGTTACCGGCGCCGGCATCATCGGCTCCCATACCGCCCGCATGATTGCCGAGAAGGGCGATCCGGTCGTCCTGATGGACATCAATCCGTCCTACGATCCCATCAAGTCGATAGTCGACCGACCCGATGTCGAAATCGTGCAGGGAGACATATCCAACCTCGACGCTTTGTGCGAACTGATACGCGCGCGCGGCGTGACAAGAATCGTGCACACCGCGGCGATACTGAACAAGGCCATGCTGGACGATCCGCACCGGGGCGTCGTCGTCAATGTCCTTGGCTGGACGAACATACTCGAAGCGGCCAGGCGGCTGAAGCTCGGCCGCGTGGTGCTTGCGAGTTCGGGGACTGTCGGCTACACGACCTTCGGCCGTTTCAAGGGAGAGACCTTCCCCGAGGATTTCAATATCAATGTCGTCAGCGAGCGGCCCCACTCGCTCTATACCGTCAGCAAGCTGGCCGGAGAACACATCGCGCTGTATTACCACGACAACTACGGGGTCGACGCGGTCATCGTGCGCTACGCCGCCGTGCTGAGCGCCTGGATAGGGCCCAACCGCACCATGCCGGGGATCATGCTCCGCTCGCTGCTGGTTCCGGCCATCGAAGGCAAGACGGCCGTCGTCGACAACCGCATGCTGGTCTGGGATGGCGG
This sequence comes from Betaproteobacteria bacterium, assembly GCA_009693435.1. The sequence continues at coordinate 14,518 of SHXF01000023.1, forward strand.
AGAAGAGTTTGTCGATGCGCGCGACTGCGCCGGGGGCAATGTTGCCGCCCTGGAGGCAGCCGACCCCCGTTCACGCGTCTACAACATCGGCACCGGGAAAATGCACACCTTCCACGAACTGATCGCGGAAATCAGGAAGCTGCACCCGTCGCTGAAGGTGGACATACAGGTGCCGATAAAAGGCGGCATGGTGGGGTTCAAATACGTGCGCCCGGCGCCGGGGGACGTCAAGCTGGCCGAAGCCGAACTCGGGTTTCGCGCGCACTACGACCTGGGCGCGTCGATCAGCCATTTTTCAGACATCATGAAGGCGACCGGCTAAACGCCGGCCGCACAACGGCTTGCGCTCCCCGGCGCGCCTATCGCGCCGGGGAGCGAGTCGCGCTTGCTACTGCTTGCTGCTGCTTGCTGCTGCTTGCTATTGAAGAGCGCGATTTCCGGCCAGGCGCGGAAACAGCCGTAGCGCGTTGCCCCGCTCGATATCGGCAATATCCGCATCGCTGAAGCCGAACTTGCGGATCGCGGCAATGGGGTCGCCGATGCTGGTCACCACCCACGGGAAATCGCTGCCCAGCATGACGTTCTGCGGCGACGTTACTTCCATCAGCGGCAACAGCGTATTCGGCCCGTAGGTGTGGGCGATTTCGTAGTACAGCTTCCTGATCTCGTGCAGCGGCCCGTTCGGCAGGCGCGCGGCCAGCTTGGGATTGGCCGCGCCCAGCCGGGCGATGCGCGCCGAGTACAGCGGCACCGCGCTGCCGGCATGGGCAAAGATGAAGCGTATGTCCGGAAACCGGGAAAGCGTGCCGCTGTAGAGGAGACTCATCACGGCGCGCACCGTGTCGAACAGGTATTCGATCTGCGCATCCGGCACGTCCTCGATCAGGTTCATGCAGCAGGGCGCGACGGTCGGATGGAAAAACACGACGGCCTTGCGGCGGTTCAGTTCCTCGAATACCGGCGCAAACGATGCATCTCCCGGCCACTTGTTGTCGTAATTGGTCATCAGCACGATGCCGTCCGCCTTCAGGGTATCGAGGGAATACTCGATCTCGCGCAGGCTGCCCTCCGTGTCGGGCAGCGGCAGGCCGGCAAAGGCCCCGAAGCGGCCCGGGTAATCGCGCACCAGCTTCGCGCTGTACTCGTTGCAATCGCGCGCTATGCGGCGTCCCTGCGCGACGTTGCCAAACCACATCCCGGGCGCCGACACCGAGGTGACCGCGGTGGCCACCCCGTTCTTGTCCATTTCCTCTATCGATTTTTCCGGCGTCCACGCCTGCACTTTCTGCCACAGCGACGCCACCGCGGTGCTGCCGACCCGTTCCCTGCCCGGATCGATGAGGTAGCAGGGGGGCACAACGTGGTGGTGAACGTCGACCCGGTACGGCGCGGAATTTCCGCCTTGCGACTGAGCCTGTCCTGCTGCCCCTGCTGAGGCGGCGGCGCCGCCTGCGGCGGACGCCGCAGCAAGCACCCTGTTTCCACTGCGCCGGCCGGGAAGAATCAGGCCGGAGGCAGTCTGCGAAAACGGCTCCCGCGCGCCCAACGCGCTGAGGAATCCCCCCTGCCGATCGCAGTCGATGCACCAGAATCCATGACGCCCGATGCGGCGCGACGCCGGCGCCCCAGCAACCGCATTCACCGACTGTCCAGACAGATTCATCATTGCATTTTCTCCTCGGATTTTCAAAATGCCGCTGTGCTATTGCTGCTGAGGCCGGTACCCGGTGGCCTTGACCATGTCGGCGATCTGTTTGCCAAAGACGCGGCTCGTTTTGAGAAATTCGGCGAACTGCGTCGCATTCATGCTGTTCACTTCGTAGTATGACGGCTCGATTATCTTTTCGCGGTACGCCTTCGCGTTCAGTGCTTTCACGACTTCGACGTTGAGGCGATTGACGATGTCCGGGGGTATGCCGGCCGGGCCGACCAGCGCGAACCACGATCGCAATTCAAGATCGATGCCCAGCTCCTTGTAGGTGGGCACATCCGGCAGTATGGGCATGCGCTGATCGCCGGGCAGCGCCAGCGGTTTCAACCTCCCCGACCTGATGTGCGGCAGCACCACCGGCGGCGTGCTGAGGGAAATGTCGGCTTCGCCGGCCACGACCGCCTGGATGGACGGGGCCGCGCCCTTGTAGGGGACGTGAGCGATGTCTATGCCCATCGCATGCTTGATGATTTCGAGCGCCTGATGCCCGGCGCCACCCTCTCCGAAAGAGGCAAAATTCAGTTTGCCCGGGTTCGCCTTTGCATACGCCACCATTTCCCTGAAGGTATTGAATGGCGTCTTGTAGTGCGTCACCAGAATGGCGCGCACGTAGACGAGCTGCGCGATGCCGACGAAGTCCTTGTCCGCGTCGAACGGCAGGCTGGGCAACAGGTGGGGCAGCACCGCCAGGCTGTCGCTGGATATGCTGCAAAGCGTATAACCGTCGGGCGGCGATTTCGCGCAAATATTCAGGCCGACCACGCCGGTCGCTCCCGGGCGATTCTCCACCAGTACCTGCTGCCCCATGGATTCGAACATATATTGCCCGACCGTCCGTACCAGCGGATCCAGCACACCGCCCGCGGGGAAGGGAACGATGATGCGGATCGGCTTGTTCGGAAATTTGTCCTGGGCTCGAACCGGGGATGGCGCGCCCGCGCCCAGCATCGTGCAGGCCGCGAGCAGCAGGATCAGGAATCGATTCATATACCGCTCCTCAAACATGGATGAAGTTTTCGTCCGGTTTGCCGGTGACGCCCTGCACACTGCACGCGGCGTCCCGGGTACTCCGCAGGCCATGCAGCATGCTATTGCCGCGTCCTATTGCTGCGTCCTATTGCCGCGTCCTATTGCCGCGTCCTATTGCTGGGGCGCCTTGTACCCTGCGTCCTTGAGCAATTCGGCGATCTGCCTGCCCCAGACCCGATGCACCTTCATCAGTTCCGCAAACTGGGTGGCAGTGCCGCTGGTCGCTTCGTAGTAGGAGGGTTCCAGGAACTTCTCGCGATACACGCTGCTGTTCAGCGTTTTCACGATTTCGGCGTTGAGGCGGTTGACGATGTCCCTGGGTAGGTTGGCCGGGCCGATCAGGCCGAACCAGGAACGCAACTCCAGATCGATGCCCAGTTCCTTGTACGTGGGGACATCCGGAAGTATCGGCATACGCTGATCCCCGGGCAATGCCAGCGGCTTCAACCTGCCCGATTTGATATGCGGCAGTACCACCGGCGGCGTACTCAGCGACAGTTCGACTTCCCCGGCCACCACCGCCTGTATCGCCGGACCCGCGCCCTTGTAGGGCACGTGGGTGATACTGGTGCCGGTGGCGCGCTTGATGATCTCTATCGCCTGATGACCGGCGCTGCCCTCGCCGAAGGACGAGAAATTCAGCTTGCCGGGGTTGGCCCTGGCATGCGCGACCAATTCGCTGAACGAATTGAACGGCGCCCGGGAATTCGCGACCAGGATCGCGCGGACATACACGAGCTGGGCGATGGCCGTGAAATCCTTCTCCGGATCGTAGGGCAGATTGGGAATCAGAAAGGGCACCACCGACAGGCTGTCGCTCGATATGGCGCATAGCGTGTAGCCGTCGGGCGGAGATTTGGCGCAGATGTTGAGTCCAACCACGCCGGTCGCACCCGGGCGGTTCTCGATCAGCACCTGCTGCCCCATGGATTCGGACAGGTATTGTGCGATCGAACGTGTCAACGGGTCCATCACGCCGCCAGCCGGAAACGGAACGATGATGCGTATCGGCCTGCTCGGATACTTTTCCTGTGCCCCGGCCGGCGTCGGTGCAACCGCACCCAGCAGAGCGCTGGCCGCAAGCAGCAGCGTCAGGAACCGGACCATGCGTATCTCCCCATTTCGACCAGCAGGCGCCTGCCTCGAGCACGGAGTGCACGGAACCGAAAGCGGGCTAAGATCCAAAAAAATCGGCGCGTTGAAGTGCAAGTGTGGCCACCGCGCCGATTCGGAGTGTAACGGCGGACCGAGGTCGCAAGCAATCTTCGTTGCCCGATCGGCTGGGCAGCGGCTGCACAAACGCTCGAACAACGGCTGTCAGGACAGCGCAACTACAGGAGCAACGAAGTGGAACTCACCAGAAAAGACATCCAGGGCTTCGGCAAGTTCGCCGATCAGGCAGTGCTGCCGACGCGCATCGTGTTCATCGCCATGCGCGACGGCGTGAAGATCGCGGGCGCACTGTACCTGCCGAAGGGCAGGAAAGCTTCAAGCCGACTGCCCACCCTGCTGGCCGCGTCACCGTACCGCTTCGACAACAACGTTGCGCCGGCACTGCCGGTATTCCTGTGGCGCGAGACCGGACCGATCGACTGGTATCTGGAACAGGGCTATGCCTTCCTCCATGTGGACGTGCGCGGCACCGGACGATCCGGGGGCGAGTTCCGTTACATGGACCGCAAGGAACAACGCGATATTGCCGAGGTGGTCGAATGGGCCGCGCGCCAGAAGTGGTCCAACGGCAGGGTCGGCGGCATCGGACAGTCGTACTACGCGCGCATGCAGTGGTTCATGGCGATCCAGAATCCGAAGGGCCTCGCCTGCGTCGCGCCCTACGACGGCAACGTCGACACCTATCGTTCCTCCGCCTACACGGGCGGCATTCCCGGAGAGTTCCCCTCCATCTGGTACAACAACAACACGCGCATCGTGAACAACAACCCCGCAAGCGGCCCGCCGCGCCTGCTCGAGTGGGACTACCCCAAGGCGGTGCGCGCGCATCCGACCTACGACACATTCTGGAAGGCGCGCGCTGCGGCCGAGATGCTGCACAAGGCGCGGGTGCCGGTGTTTTCCATCGGCGTGTGGCGCAAGGTCGATCTGCATCTGAGCGGCAACATCGTCGGCTTCGAGCGCGCCGGCGGCCCGAAGAAGCTGCTGGTGTTCGGGTCGGCCAACGTGCACGCGGCGGTGCAGGATTTCGCCAGCATCCAATTCCACGAGACCTACCTGCTGCCCTTCTACGACCGCTACCTGAAAGGCAAGGAAACGAACTACGAATCGCAGCCGGCGGTACGCTATTTTGCGAGCGGCGCCGATACCATGCGCAGTGCCGACGCCTGGCCGCCGACGGACATCCGCTACCGCGTCTATCACCTCGGCGCGGGACCGACCGGCAGCGTCACGTCGTTCAATGACGGCGCGCTCGGCGAATCGGCGCCCGCGGGCGCCGCGACCACTTCGTACGACTATCCCGACCCCGGCTGGCGCATGGGGGTGGTCGGCTTCGGACCCGACGGCCGGCCCGATCCGGCACGGCGGGTGCTCACCTTCACCAGCGCGCCGCTGGACGCGGACCTCGAAGTGACCGGACCGATCAAACTCGTGCTGCACGCCTCCACTTCGCGCCGCGACACCGATTTCATCGTCAAGCTCTCCGAGCAGTACCCGCAACCGGACGAGGAGCGCCGCAAGGATATCAATCCGCGATACCTGGTGGTCACCAAAGGCTGGCTGCGCGCCTCGCACCGCGCGCTCGATGCCAGGCACAGCAGCGAATACGCGCCCTGGTACACGCACACCGATCCGCAACCGCTGACACCGGGCAAGGTGTACCGCTTCGAGATCGCGGTGATGCCGACCGCGCACCGCTTCGCCAGAGGCAGCCGCATCCGCTTGGAGATCGCCAACGGCGATTCATCGGTCACCGAATTCGTGTTCGCGCACGAATACCCGCCGAACAAGATCGGCCGCGACACCTTGCATCACGATGCACGCCATCCGTCGCAACTTTTCCTGCCGGTGCGCAACGTGCCGGCCTGATGGTATTTCCGCAGGGTGCGCGCAACCAGCGGCGCTACGCAGGACAGACATCGGCCGGCGGCAGGCTATCGGGTCGGAACTGCCGCGGGGCGAACTACGAAGTGAACCCGCGAAGCGAACTGCGTGTTCACTTCTGCGGGGGTTGCGCCTTGGTCAGGGTCAGCTCGCCCTGACGCAGCGCCGGCAGGGCCTCGGTAAAGTCCGCGCCCGATTGCAGCAACCGGGTCAGCTCTTTGGACGATCCGGGCGGTCCGACGAACACAGCGCCAAGGACAGTGCCTGCGTGCAGCACCAGTCGCCACCAGAGGATGCCGCCTCCCGCAGAGGTCAGAACCTCGCACCCGTCCGCCACGGGATCGGTGGCGCCGAAACTGCGCAGGTCGATGCCTTCGGACTTGAGTTGCAGCACGATGCGCGGCTGCGCGGCGGACGCCTCGCTGCCCAGCATCGCTTCCACCGCCGCGCGCGCCTGATCCACGGCAACCGGCCAAAGGCCGGCCAGCCCCTTGCCCGCCTCCGCCACATCGCCCGCCGCAAAAATCATGGGGTCGGAAGTGCGCATGGACGCATCGACCTTGACACCGCGACCGACCTCCAGGCCGGCCTCGCGCGCGAGTCCGCTATTGGGCGCGATGCCGGCACAGGCGAGAAACAGGTCAGCCTCCAGCAACCGGCCATCCTCCAGGCGCACGCCGCGCAGCAGCTCGTCCCCCTCGAAGCCCGCCACCCTGCACTCGGTGAGCGTGTCGACGCCCTGGTGCCCAAGGTACGTCGTCAGCAGTTGCGCGCCTTCGGCATCCAGTTGCCGGTCCATCAGACGCTTGCTGCGCTGGAGGATGGTCACGCGCAGGCCCAGGTGGGTCATGGCCTCCGCGGCCTCGATGCCGAGGACGCCACCGCCGATCACGATCGCTTTCTTCGCCCCGATGCGCTGGATCGCCGCCCGGATCGCCTGCGCATCCGCAGCGCTGCGCAGCACGAAGGCATTGTCATGTGCGAGAAAGCCGGGGCCGGGCGGCGCCGCCTTCGCGCCTGTGGCCAGAACCAGCCGGTCGTACTCGAGGCTTTCGCCCGTTCCGAGACGAACCGTCCTGGCCTCCCGGTCGATTGCCACTGCCACGGTGTTGAGCCATACCGTGATCCTGTTTTCCTTGTACCAACTGTCCGGCACCAGGTGCATGCCGTCCATGGAGGTCTGGTTGTAGATGACGCGCCCAATCGACATGCGGTTGTAGAAGTGATGCGGCTCATCGGCCACCACGGTGATCTGCACCGATGCGCTTTCGCGCCGCAGTGTCTCGGCCGCGGTGATGCCGGCAACGCCATTGCCGATGATCAGCACGCGGCTGATTCCTGCGGCGGCGGCGCGGTCCGGCTTGGGCGCCTCCGGTTGCGCGGGCACGACGGCCGGCACGCTGCGCGGATCGCGGTCTATCGTCACGGCGCCGGTCGCCCGACAACTGCAAGCGAGACGCGCCCTCCCCTCCAGTCCGAGGCGGCGCAGCGTGGCCAGTTCCTCCGGGCCGGGCGCGTCCAGCTGGTCGTGCCCATCGACGATGCCCACCGGGTCGGCGCCGCACAGGCCCGAACGGCAGCCAAAATCGATGGGCACACCGGCCGCTTCCATGGCCTCGAGCAGGGTCTGGTCGCTTTTCGCCGAAAAGGTCTTGCCCGAACCCCGCTCGGTGATCTGAATGCCGGCCATGTCGCGCGCGCGCGCGGCATGCACCTTGATCGGGTCCACGCGCACTTGCGATTCGGCCGAATCGAGCGCATGGAATGCCAGCTCGGCGCGCACCGCGCCCCACAGCACCGCCGCCGCGATGGGCAGGGCGATGAATCGGCTCGATTCCACCAGCCAGCCAGGCGGAACGACGACGGCGAGTTCGGACACGCTGTTGACCAGGATGGGACCGGCGAAGTAGTAGTAGATCAGCAGCGCGGCCAGGCCGAAGGCCGTCGCAAGGCGATACGCGCTCAGGTTCAGCAGGCTGCGCAGCGTAAAGAACAGGCCGGCGCTGACGAACGTGCTTCCCGCGAGCGCCAGCAGGTACCGGCCGAATCCCAGCTCCAGCACACCTGCGACGTTGTAGTAGCCCCAGATCAGCCCCGGCAGCGAAGACATGAAGATCATCCGCTGCATCGAATGGCGCGGGTCGTTGTCCCCCAGATCGCCGAATATGGCTGCGCGCGGATTGAAATCGAAGCAATTCTTCTGACAGCCGACACAGGTCGGGCAATAACCGTTGCGCACGACGATCAGCGGCGACTGCCCGTGGGAGCGTTGCACCGGCGCGAGCGGGCAGAAGGTGCCGCACCAGCCGCTGCGCCCTTTGTAAAACACGCCGCCGATGAACGCCAGCACGATACTGATCGCGCACATCACGCCCACCGCCCAGCCAGTCTGGTTGAGAACGAGCGAACGAATCGAAATCATGGACACCAACACGCCGATGGCAATCGCATACGACCAGAAGCGCAGCCTGGACGGCAGGGTCAGCGCGCGGCCGAAACCCAGTATCCGCGGCAGCTGGTTCACAAAAGCCATGGGGCACAGTTGCCGCCACAGGCCCGGCGCAATGGCGAACAGCGCGGGCAGGCACGGCACGACCACGCCCCAGAACAGGCGCAATCCCAATTCTGGATGGGTGAACAGCAGACCGATCTCGGCGAAGGTCAGCCCGAGCACGACCAGACGCAACAGCATCCACACCGGATCCGGAATCCGCTGCGGAAGGCGCGTGTAGTTGATGAAAACTTCAGACGGGGACGCAATCTCGAGGCTGGGCGGCATGGCGGACAGACAGGAAGCGGGGTTTCAGGAACGAGCCCGTATCAAACGGGCACGTATCATATTGGTCAATTGCGTGCCTGGACGCGACGCAGGCGCGCGCTGAGCACGCGACCGAGGTCGAACAACAACTCGCGCGCAATGCGCGGATGCCAGGCAGACAGCTTGGTGAACGCGGCATGCGAGAGCGCCAGGAGTTCACAGGGCTCGCTGGCGTGGATCGATGCCAGGCGCGGCGCGCCATCGAAGAACGCGAGTTCGCCGAACACCGAGCCGGCGGCGATGGTGGCGATGACCCGCGATTTCCTGGGCGCGTCGATGACCACATCGACCCTGCCCGATTGCAGGATGTACAGGGTCCGGTCCGAATCGCCCATGCGCAGGATCTGCGCTCCGGCGGGAAAACGCTAGTGCTCTACGAAATCCAGCAAGGAGCGCCACTCCGTTTCATCGAGTCCGCGCAGAATGACGGTGTCATCGGCCGCAACGTGCCGGGCCGGATCGTCATAGTTGAACAGGTTCGCCTTCATTGCCGTCACTCCGTATTCCACGCTCCGTATTCCACGCTCCGCATTGCGCTACGGGCCCGGCAAGTTTGAAATCATCACCGTTACATGGGGCGGGCACCATTTTAGCCCGGCTGCTGCAGCGCGGTGACGACTTCGCGAGTGGATGGTCGTGACACCGGATTTGAGGGTATGTCCGTGGCGCGGCCGCCTGCAATAGCGTTGGCGCTGCGGGACAAGAACTCCCGGGAACTCAGGGGTATGATGCCCCGGTGGAACACGACCACCCGCTGCCCGCCCCACGAACGGCATCCCTTAGCCAAAGGAGAACAGCATGGAAATTGAAGCCCCGGTGATAGACCAACTGCGCCGCCTGGAGTCGCTGGACGACCTGATAGCGAAAATCGGCGAACGCAACATGACCCCCGGATGGATACGCCGGGAAAAGCCGATCCTGTACCCCGAGATGAAATCGGCCTTCGTGCCGGCGCACTGGCGCTACGACGAAGCCAAGGCGGGGATGCAGGCGGCCGGACGGTTGATCGGCACCGATCTCGCTGAGCGGCGCAACTTCGTCATGCGCAATCCCATACCCGGCAACGACACCGCCACCTTGCGCACCCTGGTGTGCGCCTATCAGTCGATCCTGCCCGGCGAAAAGGCGCGCTCGCACCGCCATGCGCCGCATGCGCTGCGGGTGATCCTCGAATCGCGCGGTTCCTTTTCCATCGTCGATGGCGACAAGCACCCGATGGAAACAGGCGACATCGTGCTCACCCCCGGCTGGTGCTGGCATGGCCACGGCCACGACGGCGACGAACAGGCGTACTGGTTCGACGGCCTGGACGTGCCGCTCAATCAACTGCTGGAGCCGATGTTCTTCGAGGAGCATCCCGACCACTTCGAAAAGGTCACCAAGGTGAGCACGCATTCGCCGATGCGCTTTCTCTGGGCGGACACGCTGAGCGCGCTGGATACGGCGAGCGCGGACCGCGACGGGTACTTCGGGAAAACCATCACCCTGCCCGCTCCAACCATGCCCACCATCCAGCTGAAGGTGCATGCCTGGGCGGCGAAATGGCGCAGCCGGCCGTACCGCCATGCAGCCAACAACGTGTACGTGGTGATGCGCGGCCAGGGCAGCACCACCGTCGGCGACCAGAAGTACGACTGGCAGTTTGGCGACACCATCGCCGCGCCGGCGTGGTCGCGCATCGAGCACCATGCGAGCGAAGACAGCGTGATTTTCTCGATGAGCGACGAGGCGCTGATGCGCTGGGCGCACTTCTACCGTTTCGAGGCGCTTGCGTGAGCGTAGGGAAACAGCGGGGATTGAAATCCTTCACTGCCGCCGCGCTGGTCGCGGTGGCGGCTGGCGCGGCAGCGCTGGCAGGTGCCGCGCTGCCGCTTGCGGCACGGGCGCAAGCCTTTCCGAACAAACCGGTGCGCATGGTGATCGGCCTGCCGCCCGGCGGCGGCAGCGATCCCATGGCGCGGGTGTTGTCGCAGCGGCTGTCCGTGATGTGGGGCCAGCCGGTGGTGGTGGACAACCGTCCCGGGGCGAACACCATCATCGCCACCGAGATCGTCGCAAGGGCGCCGGCCGACGGCCATACCCTGCTGTTCGGCTTCGACCACAGCTTTACCTTGAATCCGCACCTGTATTCGAAACTGCCCTACGACCCGATCAAGGATTTCGCGCCGGTCACGCTGCTGGTGAACTTCGCCGTCCCGCTGGTCGCGCATCCGTCCGTTCCGGCCAACAGCCTGGCGGAACTGGTCGCACTGGCGAGGGCCGAACCCGGGAAGATTTCCTACGGCTCCATCGGCATCGGCAGCCACATGCACATCATCACCGAGCTGCTCAACAACCGCGCCGGCATCAACCTGGTGCACGTACCCTACAAGGGCATCGCGGCCATGACCACCGCGCTGCTGACAGGAGAAATTCAACTCACCTGGTTCGGCGTATTCACCACCCGCCCGCTCGCGGCGGCCAAGCGGCTCAAGGTGCTTGCCTACAGCGGCGCGAAGCGCACGCCCTTCATGCCGGACGTGCCCACCGTTACCGAACTCGGTTATCCCGGCGTGGATCTGTCCGTCTGGTACGGCATCCTTGCACCGGGCGCCACGCCGCGGCCCGTCGTCGACAAGATCCATGCCGACATCGCGAAAGTGATGGCCGACCCGGAGTACCGCGAGAAGGAAATGACGGCCAGGGCCTACGAGCCCAGCGGCCTCGGTCCCGACGAATTCGCCGCGTTCATCAAGCGCGAGCTGGCGGCACGGGTGGAAATCGTGAAGCTGTCGGGAGCGAAGGTGGAGTGAAGTGTGGTCCGAAGGGCGGAGCAGGGGCCCCGCCATCGGCGAGGATGCGACCCCTGAGGACCACGGCACGCGAAGCGGGCCAGGCGGCCCACCAATCTGCAACATTCATCCAGATCAACCCCCAATCCACGCACATTTCTGGACGATTATTGTACGTTTACTGAATCAGACGAGGCTGCTGGCGATTGCTGCGGCGCTCACTGAATATCAGCGCTGCATGAACACCTCGCCTGAATCTTGCTTATAAATATCCCCATATTGGGGGTTATAATCCCCATTATGGGATCGATTAAACCCCGCACGAGCTTTGGCGAAGCCCTCTTTGGTGGAATCAAGCAGCGGGTGATGGCTCTGCTGTTCGGCCAGCCTGCTCGCGCATTCCACGGCAATGAGCTGATGCGTCTGACCAGCTCCGGGAAGGGGGCACTGCAAAGGGAGTTGGGGCGCCTTACCGAGTCCGGCCTGGTTTCTGTGACCCAGGTCGGAAACCAGAAGCGATACCAGGCCAATCCCGCTTCACCGATCTTTGACGAGTTGTGCAGCATCGTACTGAAGACATTCGGTCTCGCCGATGTGCTGCGCCAGGCGCTGATGCCGCTGGATAGCAAGATAGAGGTTGCCTTTGTGTACGGGTCAGTCGCAAAGCGCACCGATACCACGGACAGCGACATCGACTTGCTCGTCGTTTCCGATACGGTCGGTTACGGAGACCTGATTGCCGCACTCGGCGTAAGCGAGACCAAACTTGGAAGGAAAATTAGTCCAACGCTATACACCGCTGCCGACCTGCAGCGCCGACGCGCCGATGGCAACAGCTTCATCCTGCGCATACTGGAACAGCCGAAACTATTCGTGATCGGGGAAGCACATGAGCTTGGAGAACCTGGCAAATCTGGTCAAGATCGGGTTGCTGAACAGCGAACCCCCGGACCAGGCGGAGTTTGACGGCCTGTTGCGCTCGGCGAGGTCCCGGTTAAACGACGCGCAGAGAACGGCGAATGCTCTGGAAAGCCGCTTCACACTTGCATACGACGCAGGCCATTCGCTCGCGCTCGCGGCGTTGCGCTGGCACGGATACCGGCCCGACAAGAAGCGTTATGTAGTGTTTCAGACTCTGGCCGCGACGTTGGCGATCGCGGAAAACAATTGCAGGCTTCTGGATCATTGCCACAGCAAGAGAAATACCGGTGAATACGAAGGGCATTACGAAGTGGACGAAAGACTTGTCGGCGAGTTGATCTCCGTCACGGAAGAGGTCCTGCGCCGTGTCGAGCGTCTCGGCCCCGTGCCCCCGCGGGCAAATGGATAGTTCGCTGGATCTGCGTACTGTGCTCTTACCCACCCCCCTGTGAATAACCATCAATGAACGCTCTGCTTTTCAACATGCTGGCGATTCTCTTTCTGGTGCTGCCCGCCTGCGCAACCGCCCAATCCGGCGCCGCAGCCTATCCGTCCAGGCCGGTGCGCGTAATCAACCCGTATCCGGCGGGCGGGCCCGCGGACATCATCGGGCGGCTGCTGGGCGAGCGCCTGCAGGGGAATCTCGGGCAACCGTTCGTCACCGACAACCGCGCCGGCGCAGCGGGCAACATTGGCGCGATGGCGGTGGCGCGCGCCGCGCCCGACGGCTACACGCTGCTCCTGTGCGTGGATTTCACGCTGGGCACCAATCCGGTTCTGTACCAGAAACCGGGCTTCGATCCGCACCAGGATTTCTCACCGGTCACGTTGCTGGCGAAGAGCCAGAGCGTGCTGGTGGTGAATGCAGGGGTCGCAGCGAATTCGGTGAAGGAGCTGATCGCGCTCGCCAGACAGAAACCGCTCACCTTCGCCTCCGGAGGCAATGGCACCCCGGGCCATCTCTCCGGCGAGTTGTTCAAGCAGGTCGCCGGCGTCGATATGACACACGTCCCGTACAAGGGGAACGCGGCTGCCGTGGCATCGGTCGTGTCCGGCGAGACGCAGATGTTCATCGCGGCGATGACGACCATGCTGCCGCAGGTCAAGGCGGGGCGCGTGCGCGCGCTGGTCATCGCCAACGAAAATCGCGCGGCGGCGCTGCCGGGCGTGCCGAACGCGGCAGAGGCCGGCGTGTCCGGAATCGAGGTGGACAGCTGGTTCGCGCTGCTCGCGCCGGCGCGCACCCCGCAGGAGGTGATCGACAAGCTCCACCGCGAGGTGGCGAACGCGCTGCGCGACCCCGATCTGCGCGCCCGCCTGGAACAGGCAAGCCTTGAGCCGCTTGGACTACCCAGCGCCGAAGTGACGCGCCTGATCGAGCGCGACCTGAAGAAGTGGGGACCGGTGATCGCGCGGGCGGGCATCAAGGTCGATTAGCGAACGCCGCATAACGCGGCCCCCCGCGCGCCACACCGCGGCACGGCTGCCACCGGAGGACCATCCATCACCACTTTGCCGACCCTGCGTCTGCTCGTAGTCGGCCTGGCGACGCTGGTGGTGCCGCTGGATTCGGCGGTCAATGTCGCGTTTCCCCACATCATCGGGCGTTTCGCGCTGCCGATCCCGATGATCCAGTGGGTGGTCATCGCCTACGTATTGACCTACGCCAGCCTGATGCTGATCTTCGGCCGCATCGGCGACATCTTCGGCCACCGGCAGGTCTTCCTGTTCGGCGCGGCATGGAGCGCGTTCGCGTTGCTGCTGTGCAGCCTCGCGCCCTCCTACGGCTGGCTGTTGGCTGCTCGGGCAATGCAGGGCGTGGGCGCCGCGCTGCTGCTCAGTTGCGGCCCGGCCATCGCTACTGCATTGTTCCCCGAGCGGCAGCGCGCGCGAGTGCTGGGGCTGTACACGCTGATGTTCGGCCTGGGCGGCGTGATCGGCCCGCCCCTCGCCGGACTGCTGATCGATCAGTGGGGATGGAGCGCGGTATTTGCGTTTCGCGTGCCCCTTTGCGTCATCGCCTTCCTGCTCGCATTCAGCCTGCCGAAAACGCCCCGCGCCGGCGCGCGGGAGGCGTTCGATGGCGTGGGCGCGCTGCTGCTCGCGCTGTCGACCAGTGCCGGCCTGCTGGCGCTGAACGAACTGCAGAACCTGCCGCACACCGTGCTGCCGTTGCTGGCGCTGGCAACCGTGGCTGCCCTCGCCGCCATGGGATTCATTCGTCGCGAGAAAACGTTCGCCAAGCCCATCATCGATCTGCGCCTGTTCCGCGACCGGGACTTCACCCTCGCCAATGTCGGGCACACGGCGGTGAACCTGGCCGGCTTTTCGACCATGCTGCTGATGCCCTTCTATCTCGCGCGTAGCGGCAACCTGTCCGCGCCCGCGAGTGGCGCGGTGCTCGCGGCGGCGGCTGTCGGCATGATGGCCGCCGCCCCGCTCACGGGCTGGCTCGCGGGCCTGGTTTCGGCAAAGAGACTGTTGCTGCTCGGTGCCTTGCTGGTCGCTGTCGGCCTGGTGGCCATTGCCGCCCTCAGCACCGGCGCAGACATCGCACTGCTGGTCGCGGCCATGGCGCTGCAGGGCATCGGCCAGGGCATATTCCAGGTCGCTTATTTCGATCTCGTGACCGGAACCCTGCCGCTTAGCGCGCGCGGCGTTGCCGGCAGCCTCGCGATGATGACCCGCACGCTGGGCGTCGTAACCGGCGCGAGCGTGCTGATGCTGGTGTTCCAGCTGATGCGCGACGGCGCCTCCCGGGAACAGAACGAAGCGCACGCCTTCCTGGCCGGTTTCCAGGGCGCCTTCCTGTTTGCCTCGGGTGTGAGCGTGGTACTGCTGCTCGCGGCGCTGTCGCGCGGCTGGCTGCGCGCAGCGCCCGATTCCGAACGGCGTCGTGAAAAGAATCCGGATTGAATTTCGTATCGCCCGGCGTATCCTGCCTGCTCAAACGAACCTGAGGAGCAGTCCATGTTCAGAATTGTCCTGGCCCTGTGCACCCTTTGCGCACTGTGCGCGGCGGGCGCCTTGCACGCGCAAGCCTGGCCGTCGAAACCGGTGCGCGTGATCGTCAATGTCGCCGCCAGCGGGGTTGCGGATCTCACCATGCGTGTCCTGGGCGTGCGCCTGGCGGAATCACTGGGGCAGCCGGTGGTGGTGGAAAACCGCCCCGGCGGAGACGGCTATATCGGCTTCGAGGCCGTGTCGCGCGCGGAGCCCGATGGCTATACGCTCGTCTATGCACCGGGCAGCACCATGATGATCGCGCCGCACCTGGTGCGCCGCCCGGACCTCGATCCGCTCAAGGCCTTCGTGCCGGTCGCCGCCACCGGCCGCGTGTCGCTGTATCTGGTGGTGTATCCGAAGTTCCCGGCAAACAACCTGGGCGAGTTCCTCGCGCATGCGCGGGCCAATCCCGGCAAGCTCAATTACGGCACGCCCGGCAACGGCACCTCGCCCCACATCGCCACTGAAGTGTTCAATCGCGAGGCGAAGGTGAAGCTTAACCATATCCCTTACAAAGGAGCGGGGCCGGCGCTCAACGACCTGTTGGGCGGCCAGATCGATCTCGCGCTCGACCCGGGGGTCGGATTGCCCCATGTGAAGTCGGGCAAGCTGCGCATGCTGGCGGTGGCCGGCGGGACGCGGCATCCTGACTACCCGGATGTGCCGACGCTGGATGAATCCGGCATCAAGGATGTCGACGGCGGGCCGCACTTCGGCCTGTACGCGCCCGCCGGCACGCCGCGCGTGGCGGTCGAGCGGTTGAACGCGGAAATGCAGAAGGCGATGAGCGATCCGTCGGTCCGCGACCGTTTCCGCGCGCTGGCGGTCGATGTGGCTCCGCCGATGACCCCCGAGGCCTTTGCCGCCTACGTCAGGACCCAGAGCGAGCGCTATTCGCGGCTCATACCGGAACTGGGCATACGCATGTGATGCACGGAGCGTGCCGCGAAACCGCGCCTGCCGCGCGGTCCACGCGCGCTCCTTGAATCTACAACATTTATCGGGCCATCTCCCCACAGAATCATAGTGGGCGGCCGATTTATGTATTTTTACTGGAACAGCCTGTAGCCGAATGGTACCTGCTTTACGTTGCTGGCGGGATCAGGCGCAGGTTGGCGGTGAGCATAACGAACCCCAACACTGCAGGCTGCTGCGGCCGGCGGTGACGGGCGGATTGGCCACACGGTGAAGATGGGAGACCCGGCGATCGTTGGTCCACACCGCCATCAGGTCGCCGATATTGACCACGAAGGAACCGGTCGGCGGCACGACATCCGCCCAGCCGCCGTTGCGAAGCTTCACCTGCAGTCCCCCGGGCGCATCCTCGGCCGGCAACAGGGTCAGACTGCCGAAGTCGTCGACTGGCGTGGCTCAGGATTCGCGGCATTTTGACCTCGTTTGCATTACTATCGTCTGGGGACAGGCGCAAAATGCGCCGGGCGCTCTGTCCGGCGGGATGTGCTCGGTGACAAACCGTCGCCATCGACCCGGCGCGCGAAAAGAGATGGGATTGAATTGCCCCTCGTCTACCTGCGTCCGGGCAGTTTGCCAGAGGCCATTGCCGCGCTCACGGCACGGCCTTTTGCCATCATTGCCGGCGGAACCGATTTCTATCCCGCCAGGGTGGGGCGGCCGGTGGCAGAGGATGTCCTGGACATCACGCGCGTCACCGAGCTTCGCGGCGTGCGTGAAGAGGCCGATGCCTGGCATGTTGGCGCGCTGGCGACCTGGACCGAACTGATCAACACAGCGCTGCCGGCGTATTTCGCCGGACTGAAACTGGCCGCGCGCGAGATCGGCGGGGTGCAGATACAGAATACCGGCACGCTGGCCGGCAATGTCTGCAATGCCTCGCCTGCGGCCGACGGTGTTCCGGCCTTGCTGGCGCTTGACGCGCAAATCGAGCTTGCCGGTGCGCATGGCGTACGCCGCCTGCCCGTGGCGGCATTCTTGGTTGCCAATCGCAAAACCGCGCGCAAGCCCGACGAGTTGGTGACCGGCATACGTGTGCCAAAGTGGCCGGCGGGTACGCGTGCCGATTTTTTCAAACTCGGTTCGCGCAAATACCTGGTGATATCCATCGCCATGGTTTCCACCGTTATTGCCGTCGATGCGAACGGGGTCATTACCCGCTGCGGCGTCGCTGTGGGCGCCTGTTCGGCGGTGGCGCAACGGCTGTCCGCGCTGGAAGCCAAACTGGTCGGCAAGCGTCTTGCGCCGGACCTGGCCGATCTGGTGGTGCCTGCCGATCTGCAGCCGCTCAGTCCGATCGCCGATGTACGCGGCACACCCGAATACCGCCTTGACGTGGTGCAGACCCTGCTCAAGCGTGCGCTGGCAAGGATCGCGGCATGAACAAGCCGGCAGAAAACTTATCCACCGCCTTGAATGTCAACGGCAAACCGGTGGAGACGCATGCGCATCCGGCCAGCCGACTGTCCGACGTATTGCGTGACGAGCTCGGTCTCACCGGCACCAAAATCGGCTGTCATGCCGGCGATTGCGGTGCCTGCACCGTGCTGCTCGACGGGCAACAGGTGTGCTCTTGCATTGTCGGTCTGGGCCAGTGCGCCGGCCGCGCGGTCACCACCGTCGAAGGCCTCGCCGGGCCGGACGGCCGCCTCAATGCCTTGCAGCAGGCCTTCCATAAACACGGCGCGGCGCAATGCGGCATTTGCACGCCGGGCATGCTGATGGCCGCGACCGACCTGCTCGCGCGCAATGCCAATCCGGATGAGCTGGCGGTGCAGGATGCCCTGGGTGGCGTGCTGTGCCGTTGCACCGGCTATCGCAAGATTATCGAGGCGGTGCTGGCCGTGGCCAAGGGTGATCTGGCCATAGTCGAGCCGCCGGTGGGCGCGGCGGTCGGCAGCCGCGCGGCCAAGACCGACGGCATCGCCAAGTTGACCGGTGCAGAACTGTACGGCGCGGACAAGGCACCGGCAGGCGCCCTGTGGCTGCGCGCGCTGCGTTCGCCGCACGCGCGGGCTAAATTTTCTTTCGGTGACTTCAAGCCGCTGTTGGCAAAATACCCGGGCCTCGTCGATATCGTCACCGCACGCGATGTGCCGGAAAACAGTTTCGGTATTTTCCCGGATGTAAAAGACCAGCCGGTTTTTGGCGACTTGCAGGCACGCTTTCGCGGCGAAGCGGTTTGCGCCCTGGTCGGTGATTGCGAGACATTGCTGCGCATTCGCGATGAAGAAGTGCCGATCGCATGGCAGGTGCTATCGCCTCTGCTCGAATCGGCCGCGGCGCTGGCCGATACACGCGAGCCCCTGCATGCCAACAACCCCGATAACGTGCTGGTCCGCGGGCGTGTCGTCAAGGGTGATGCCGACAAGGCGCTGGCCGCAGCCGCGTTCGTCGCCGAAGGGGTATTTACCACCGTCCATGTCGAGCACGGCTATATCGAACCCGAAGCCGGTTACGCCGAGTGTTTCAGCGAGAAGGGCGTAGCGCGCATACGTATTTTTGCCAGCACCCAGACGCCGTACATGGATCGCGACGAAATCGCGCGCATCCTGAAACTCCAGCCTGCACAGGTGCACATCATTCCCTCGGCCATGGGTGGCGGCTTTGGCGGAAAGCTTGACATCGCCATCCAGCCGATGCTGGCGGTGGCGGCATGGAAACTCAAGCGCGCGGTGCGCGGGGTCTACACCCGGCCCGAATCCATGGTTTCGACGACCAAACGCCATCCGGCTTTCATGCAGGTGCGTTTCGCCTGTGACGCCAAGGGGCATCTGCTCGCCGCCGATTTCGCCGGTGACTTCAATACAGGCGCCTACGCTTCCTGGGGCAATACGGTTGCCAATCGTGTGCCCATTCACGCCTCGGGCCCGTATTTTGTTCCGCATGTCAGGGCGACGACGCGCGCCGTCTATACCAACAATGCCATCGCCGGTGCGTTTCGCGGCTTTGGCGTGCCGCAATCGACCATCGCGCACGAGACGCTGATCGATGACCTGGCGCAAAGGATCGGCATCGACCGGCTGGAGTTTCGCCTTATCAATGCCCTTCGCGCCGGCCAGGCGACGGCCACCGGCCAGGTGCTCAAAGCGAGCGCCGGTCTTGGCCAGTGCCTCGAGGCGCTCAAGCCGCGCTGGCTGAAGGCACAAGCCGAATGTACGGCCTTTAATCTTGCGGAGAAAACCGGGAATTTGCGCCGCGGCGTCGGGGTGGCCTGCATGTGGTACGGCTGCGGCAATACCGTCATCGCCAATCCGTCGACCATGCGCGCCGGCCTGACGCGCAAGGGGCGCATCATGTTTTATAACGGCGCGGTGGATATCGGCCAGGGCTCCAACACCACGCTAGCGCAGGTGCTGGCCGACGCGCTGGGATTGCGCATGGCCGACATTGATTTTGTCATGGGCGATACCGACCTCACCGCCGATGCCGGCAAGACCTCGGCCTCGCGCCAGGCGTTTGTGTCGGGCAGCGCATCGCGCCTCGCCGGTGAGCAACTGCGTGCACGCATGCTCGCGCTGGTAGAGGCAAAACCCGACGCCAGCTTGCGCCTGGAACAAGGCGAACTGGTCGCCACCGATCGTGCAGGGGAACATCGCATGCGGCTGTCCGAGTTGCCTTGCGACGAGCGCGGCAACGTCCTCACCGGCGAGGGCACCTTCGATCCGCCGACCATTGCGCTGGACAAGGACGGCCAGGGTGTCCCCTACGCAACCTACGCGTTTGCTGCGCAAATGGCCGAGGTGGAAGTGGATATCGAATTGGGTACGGTAAGGGTGCTGCGCATCGGCGCGGCGCACGACGTTGGCCGCGCGCTGAATCTCACGCAAGTCGAAGGCCAGATCCATGGTGGAGTGGCACAGGGGCTGGGCCTCGCGCTGATGGAGGACTACCAGGCCGGCAAGACCGACAATCTGCACGACTACCTTATTCCCACCATGGGCGACATACCGCCGATAGACGTCTTCCTGATCGAGGATGCCGAGCCGCTCGGCCCTTACGGAGCCAAAGGCGTCGGTGAGCCGGCACTGATCGCCACCGCGCCGGCGATATTCGGCGCCATACGTCATGCCACCGGCGTGATTGTGCGCGATGCGCCGGCGACACCGGACCGGCTGCGCAAACTCCTGCTCAAGCAAGCGGGCCGGTAAAGGTGCGCAGCGACATTCCCGATGTGTCGGTCGAGAGTTTTGACCGACTCGCCGGGATCAATCTGCGCGGCGCGTTCTCGCTGACCCGGGCGGTCGCGGTTTTCACATGAAAGTGATGTGATATGGCTACCACCCACGCCGATCCCGCCGCCGAGGTCGTTCCCGACCCGTTCGAAAAGGGCGGCGGCAAGATTGTCTGCAACGCCTGCCCGGTGTTGTGCAATATCACCGAGGGACGTTCCGGCGCCTGCGACCGCTATGCCAATGCGGCCGGGGTGTTGACGCGTGTTGATCCGCTGTTGCTGATGCAACGACCGGCTGGCAACCCCCGCCTGGTAAGGTTCTCCAGCGATACCGGCTGGAACGGCAATCCGCTTGAACCCGTTCACCCTGAGCCTGTCGAAGGGCATATTCCCGGTGCAAACAGCGCTTCGACAGGCGCAGCGCCAACGGAAGATCTGTTTGTCTCCGGCGTCGGTTCGGGAACCACGTATCCGGACTACAAGCCCGCGCCCTTTATCGTTTCATCCAGGCACCAGGGCGTTGACATGGTCACCGTGGTGACCGAAGGCATATTCAGTTACTGCAGTTTCAAGATCAAGATCGATACCGACCGTTATCTGGGACCGGAGCAGGCTTCGATACGCGTGGACGGCGAGGTGATCGGCCATGTCACCACCATCGAATATGGTTCGCAAATGCTCTCGATCGGTGGTGTGCACCACCTCACCGGCGGCAGTAAAAAGGAAGGGCGCGTCACCTGCGATGTGATGATGACCCTGGGCAACAAGCAGCCGGTGGAGTTTGATATCGAAGGCGGCTCCAGGGTCGTGGTGCAGGCGGGCAGGGCACCCGTCATCAACGGCGTCGAAGAGCAGCGCATGCGCGTCGGCTGCGGCTCGGCCACCATAGGCATATTCGCCCAGCAGTGGGAGGGCCATGTCGATGAAGTGGTGGTGGTCGATGACCACATTACCGGCGTGCTGTCCGAGCACCAGGCGGGCAGATTTCTCGACATGCGCGATGGCGGCATCAAGGTCATCGGCCGCAAGTCCACAGCCGGACGCTATTTCCAGGTCGCCAATCCCGGCTCCGGCTGGGGTGGCACCGACATCACCGACCCGCTGAAGATCATCAAGTCCATAGACCCGAAAAAGGCCTGGCCGGGCGAGCGCATCCTGTTTGTCTCGACCACCGGCGAGGATTGGGCGTATTTCATTCTCGACGACAAGCTGCAGCCGCAGCCGGCACCGGTGCCCGATGCCATCAGGAAAGTGGTGGACCGCATTGGCGAGAACTGCGAACCGGCGCTGTGCACGGTGCTGTTCATGGGTGGCGCCGGCGGTTCGCTGCGTGCCGGGGTCACCGAAAACCCGATCGCACTGACCCGTTCGATCAAGGAAGCGCTGGTGCAGGTCACCTGTGGCGGCGCCCCGGCCTACATCTGGCCCGGCGGCGGCATCATGGTCATGACCGACGTGATGAAAATGCCCGATGCCTCGTTTGGCTGGGTGCCGACGCCGGCGATTGTCGCGCCGGTGGAATTCAGCATGAGGCTTGCCGATTACGAAAAGCTCGGCGGGCACATGGACCGGGTGCAGACGCTGCAGCAGGTGCTGGCAACGGAGCGGCACAGGATCAGCGGATGGGAGCCGTCCAATCCGTGGCCCATTTCATGAAAAGGATGCCCGGCATGAGTGGCGCAGTATGCGCCCGGCTGGATCGCGATCGCGTGCATTTCCAGCACGGGCCCATCGATCTGGTCATCGAAGCCTGTGGCGAGCCCGCCGCCGTGCGCGCGGCCCACGCACTGGCGTGGCGACGTTTTCAAGGCCTGCTCGAAGGCCTGGTCGCCGAGTTACCCTTGTTGCGCAGCCCGGTGCAGCAGGCACGGACGGTGAAACTTCCGGTTGCCAAACGCATGGTGGAAGCCTGCTGGCCTTATCGCAATATTTTTGTCACGCCGATGGCGGCGGTGGCCGGGGCGGTTGCGGACGAGGTGCTCGATGCACTGGTCATGGCCGGTGTCGACAAGGCCTATGTCAATAACGGCGGCGATATCGCGCTGCACCTCAATCCTGGCGAGAGCTTCAGGGTTGGCGTGGTGGCGGGGTTGGCGCAGATCGCCGGTGACCTCACCGTCAGCGCGGACTCGCCGGTGCGCGGCGTCGCCACGAGCGGCTGGCGTGGCCGCAGTTTCAGCCTCGGCATTGCCGACAGTGTTACGGTACTCGCGGCCAGTGCCGCCGTGGCCGACGCCGCCGCGACCATCATTGCCAACGCCGTCAATATTGACGACGCCGCGATTGAACGCCGGCCCGCGTGTACATTAAAAGACGACACTGACCTTGGCGAGCGTCTGGTCACGGTGGCGGTGGGCCGCTTGCCCGCGCAAAAAATACAGGCGGCACTGGCCAGTGGCCAGGCCGCAGCACAGCGCCTGCTCGATGCCGGCCTGATTTGCGGCGCGGTGTTGTTGTTACAAGGCGAGGCGCAGGTCACGGGCCTGCCCGGCGCTATAAATTCAGCCCGGATACACCAACTCGAATACGCATAGGGAAGAGGGCAATGGCGACAAAGTCCAGGGATAGAGGCGCAGACAAGGCGCCCATTGTGGAGATTCGCAAAATCGTGCTCATTCGTGCTCATGGTCGAGGACATTCACCACGAGGGCGGCCCCCGCTTCGAAATGGGCGTGCCGGATGCACCCCGGTCGGGTGAAATTATGTTTATTCTGGCGATGACCACGGGAGCGCGCGTGCACGCCGCGTGTCGGCGGGCTCAAGGCCTCCGAAATCAAGGTCGGCGATGGACAACAATAGCGGTTAATCGCGAGGGGCGCGGGGAATGCGGCAAGGAAGCCGCCACTTGTTCAAGCGAACCTTGTGTTTCATGCAGCGGCAGTTTTCGGTTTTATTCTCTGGGAGAACGACAATGAAAGCACGCAGGCAGTTTCTCGTAACCGCGGCAATGCTGGCCGTTGCGGCCGGCTTCGCCGCACCGGTGTCGGCGCAAGGCACCATCAAGATCGGTGAACTCAACAGCTACAAGGTGTTCCCGGCCTTTCTCGAGCCCTACAAGCGCGGCCTCGAACTCGCCGTGGATGAAGTCAACGCCACCGGCGGGGTGTTCGGCCGCAAGATCGAGGTGATATCGCGCGACGACAACGGCACCACCGGCGACGCGGTGCGCGTGGCCGAAGAACTGCTGTCGCGTGAAAACGTGCAATTCCTCATCGGCACCTTCCCCTCCAATGTCGGCCTTGCCGTCGCCGATTTTGCCAAGCAGAAAAAAGTGCTGTTCATCGCCGCCGAGCCGCTGACCGACAAGATCGTCTGGCAAAACGGCAACCGCTATACCTACCGCCTGCGCGCATCGACATACATGCAGACGGCGATGCTGATTCCGGATGCGGTCAAGCTGAAGAAAAAGCGCTGGGCGATCATTTACCCGAACTATGAATACGGCCAGTCGGCGACGGCGGCATTCAAGGAGCTGCTGAAAAAAGCCCAGCCGGACGTCGAGTTTGTCAGCGAGCAGGCCGTCACACTGGGCAAGATCGACGCCGGTGCGGTGGCGCAGGCGGTGGCCGATGCCAGACCGGACGCCATTTTCTCCTCGCTGTTTGGCGGCGACCTGTCCCGGTTCGCGCGTGAAATCAACGTCCGCGGCCTGTTCAAGAACACTGCGGTGTTCAACCTTCTGGCCGGGGAACCCGAATATCTTGATCCGCTCAAGGACGACACGCCGGAAGGCTGGTATGTCACCGGCTACCCGTGGGCCGAAATCAAGACGCCCGAGCACAAGAAGTTTCTCGATGCCTACCAGAAGAAGTTCAACGATTATCCGCGCCTCGGCTCCATCGTCGGCTATGCCACGGTGATGTCCGCGGCCGCCGTCCTGCGCAAGGCCGGCAGCGTCGACACCGAGAAACTGATCGCCGCGATGAAGGGCCTGCAGGTCGATACGCCCTTTGGCAAGGTGACCTACCGCACCCAGGACAACCAGTCCACGATGGGCGCCTACGTCGGGCGCATCGGCAAGAAGGACGGCAAGGGCGTGATGCTGCCCGGCTGGTCCTACCAGGACGGCGCGAAATTCCTGCCCAGCGATGCCGATGTGAAAAAGATGCGGCCGGCAGACTGATCGAGCCCAAAGCCGCCGCGGCGTGACGCGGAGGATGCGGATCCCCTTCTGATTCCGTGTCTTTCCGCGTCAATCCGCGGTTTCATTTTGTCCTGACCCCATGTCCAGTTTTGTCATCCAGTTCCTCAACGGCCTTGCCGGCGCCTCCGCGCTGTTCCTGGTGGCGGTCGGCTTGTCGCTGATTTTTGGCGTCACGCGCATTGTCAATTTCGCCCACGGCTCCCTGTACATGGTGGGCAT
Organism: Betaproteobacteria bacterium; assembly: GCA_009693435.1. The sequence goes on from SHXF01000023.1 coordinate 39,340, forward strand.
CTATATCGCCTACAGCCTGATCGCCAGGCTGGGCGGCGGGGCGCTGGGCTTCTGGACCGGCATTGTGCTCTCGGCGCTGGCGGTGGGCCTGCTGGGCGCGTTCATCGAGATGGTGTTGTTGCGGCGCATCTACCATGCGCCCGAATTGTTCCAATTGCTGGCCACTTTCGGACTGACGCTGGTGATCAAGGACGCCGCGCTGTGGATCTGGGGCGCCGAGGATTTGCTCGGGCCGCGCGCGCCCGGCCTTGGCAGCTCGATCGACGTGCTGGGCAAGCCGCTGCCCGAGTACGACCTGCTGCTCATATTCATCGGCCCGGCGGTGCTGGGCCTGCTCTGGCTGCTGCTCAACCGAACCCGCTGGGGCACGCTGGTGCGGGCGGCGACGCAGGATCGCGACATGGTCGGTGCGCTGGGCGTGAACCAGAAGTGGCTGTTCACCGGTGTGTTTGCCCTGGGTTCGATGCTCGCGGGCCTGGGCGGCGCGCTGCAGATTCCGCGAGAACCGGCACAACTGTTTCTCGACCTGACCTCGATATCGGATGCCTTTGTCGTGGTGGTGATCGGCGGCATGGGCAGCATTCCCGGGGCGTTTCTCGCCGCCTTGCTCATCTCCGAAATCAAGGCCTTGTGCTATGGCATCGGGCAGGTGACGCTGTTTGGCACGGTGATTTCGCTGTCCAAGCTGACGTTGGTGGTGGAGTTCCTGGTAATGGCCGTGGTCTTGATCGTGCGGCCCTGGGGCTTGCTCGGACGGCCGCAATCGGTGGCGCATGTCTCCAGCGCCCATGTCGAACCACCGCTGCGTCCGGCCGGGCCGCAATTGCAGCGCGGCGCCTGGGCCTTGCTCGCGCTGCTGCTTGCCTTGCCCTTCATTTCGACGCCTTACACGGTAATCCTCGGCATAGACATCCTGGTATTCGCCTTGTTTGCCGCGAGCCTGCATTTCATGATGGGACCGGCGGGCATGGTCTCCTTCGGCCACGCCGCATACATGGGGCTCGGGGCTTACGGGGCGGGACTGCTGCTCAAGAGCGCCGGCGCGCCGATGGAAGTCTCGCTGCTCGCCGCGCCCCTTCTGGCCGGGGCCGGCGCGCTGGTGTTTGGCTGGTTTTGCGTGCGCCTGTCCGGCGTCTACCTGGCCATGCTGACCCTGGCTTTCGCGCAGATCGCCTGGTCGGTGATGTTCCAGTGGGACGAGTTCACCGGCGGCTCCAACGGCCTGGTGGGGATCTGGCCGGCCGCGTGGCTGTCGGACAAGACGGCGTTTTACTACCTCACGCTGGCGCTGTGTGGCGCCGGCATCTGGATGCTCCGGCACATGCTGTTCTCGCCCTGGGGCTATGCGCTGCGCGCCGGCCGTGATTCGCCGCTGCGCTGCGATGCCATAGGCATCGACCTTGCGCGCCTGCAGTGGAGCGCCTTTGTCGCGGTCGGCATGTTCGGCGGCCTCGCCGGCGCCGTGTATGCGTATTCCAAGGGCAGCATTTCCCCCGATGTCATGAGCATTGCGCGCTCGGTCGACGGCCTGGTGATGGTATTGCTCGGCGGCGTGCAGACCCTGTCCGGACCGGTTGTGGGTGCCGTGGTATTCACCTGGCTGCAGGACACCATCGCGCGCAACACCGACTACTGGCGCGCACTGCTTGGCATGACCATCATCGTGCTGGTGCTGGCCTTCCCGCAGGGCATCGTCGGTTTCGTCCGTTCGCGTTTTACCCGCCGCGAGGACGCGTGAGCACGCCCCGGGAAGGACGCGCCGGCACGCCCGAAGGAGGACGCTTGAGCGTCCTGGCCGTGCAGGACCTGAAAAAATCCTTTGGCGGCGTGCAGGCGGTGCAGGGGGTGAGTTTCAGCGTCGAGCCGGGAACGCTGCTGGCACTGATCGGCCCCAATGGCGCCGGCAAGACCACTTGTTTCAACATGCTCAACGGCCAGCTCGCGCCCGATTCGGGCAGCGTGAAAATCGACGGCGTCGAGGTGGTGGGAAAGAAACCACGCGAAGTCTGGCGCATGGGCGTGGGCCGCACCTTCCAGATTACCGCGACCTTCCCGTCGATGACGGTACGCGAGAACGTGCAAATGGCCTTGTTGTCGCATCACCGGCGCCTGGCCAATTTCTGGAAGCGGGCGGGGGCGTTCTACCGTGACGAGGCTGACAGGCTGCTCGCGCGCGTCGGCATGCTCGAGCAGGCCGAGCGCCCCTGTTCCATCCTTGCCTACGGCGACCTCAAGCGGGTCGAGCTCGCCGTGGCGCTGGCCAATGAACCGCGCCTGCTGTTGATGGACGAACCGACCGCCGGCATGGCGCCGCAGGAGCGCATTGCACTGATGGCGCTGGCCGCGGAAATCGTGCGTGAGCGCGGCATCGCGGTGCTGTTCACCGAACACGACATGGACGTGGTGTTCACCCACGCCGACCGCCTCATCGTGCTCAATCGCGGCCGCCTGATCGCCGCCGGCACCCCGGCCGAAGTGCGCGGCAATGCCGAGGTGCAGCAGGTCTACCTGGGGTCGAGGCACTGATGCTCAAAGCCGGCGGACTCAACACCTATTACGGCCAGGCGCACATCCTGTGCGACGTCGGCCTTGAGGTCGGGCCCGGCGAAGTGGTGGTGCTGCTCGGGCGCAATGGCGCCGGCAAATCGACCACCATGAAATCCATCATGGGGCTCGCGCCGGCCCGTTCCGGCACGGTGAGCTTCATGGGTCAGTCGATCGGCGGCCTCGCGCCGTTCCAGATCGCCAAGCTGGGCCTCGGCTATGTGCCGGAAGACCGGCGCATTTTCACCGACCTCACGGTGATGGAAAACCTCGAAGTCGGCCGCCAGCCCAAGCGTGCGCGTGTGCCCGAGTGGACCGCGGACAAACTGTTCCGCCTGTTTCCCAACCTCGGTGAAATGAAAGACCGCCCCGGCGGCCGCATGTCCGGGGGCGAGCAGCAAATGCTGACCATTGCGCGCACGCTGATGGGCAATCCGCTGTGCATACTGCTGGACGAGCCCTCGGAGGGGCTGGCACCGGTGATTGTCGACCAGATGGCCGCCGCCATAGGCGAACTCAAGCGCGAAGGCGTGTCGGTGCTGCTGTCGGAGCAAAACCTGCATTTCGCCACCGCGGTGTCGGACCGCGCCTACATCATCGAAAAAGGCCGCATTCGCTTCTCCGGCACGATCGCCGAACTCAACGCCAACGAGGAGGTGCGCGCCACCTACCTCGCACTGTAAAGACAATCATGGCAAAAATAGCCGGCATAGACGTGGGCGGTACCTTCACCGACCTCATACTGATCGATGAAGTCTCGGGCGAGGTGCGCCTGGCCAAGGTGCCGACCACGGCGGACAACCAGGCCTTCGGCGTGATGGCGGCACTGGAGCAGACCGGCGCCGCCCTGGCGGAGTTGTCGGCCATCGTGCACGGCACTACCACCACGACCAACGCCTTGCTGGAGCGCAAGATCGCCAAAGTGGGGCTCATCACCACGCGCGGTTTTCGCGACGTGCTGGAACTGGGAAGGCGCACGCGACCCACCGCCTACGGCCTGACCGGAAAATTCGTGCCATTGATTCCGCGCGAGTTGCGAATGGAGGTGACCGAGCGCATGGATTGCGACGGCGAAGTTGTCACGCCGCTCGTTGAAGTTGAAGTTGCCGAGGCGGCGAAAAAACTTATCGCCCTTGGCGTCGAATCGGTGGTGATCCATTTTCTCCACAGCTACATCAATCCGGCGCATGAAAAGCGCGCCGCCGAAATCGTGAAGGCGGCCTGGCCCAACCGTTATGTCACCGCCGGCCACGCCATTATTTCCGAATACCGCGAGTACGAGCGCGGCGTCACCGCCACGGTGAACGCCGCCATCCAGCCGGTGTTGTCGCGCTACATCGAGCGCCTGCAGAACGAACTGGCGGCGCGCGGCTTTGGCAGCGAGTTGCTGGTGATGCAGGGCAACGGCGGCACCGTCGCCTCCTCCATTGTCGGCGAGGCCGCGGTGAATACCGTGATGTCCGGGCCTGCCTCGGGCGTCATCGCCGCGGCCTATACCGCGAGCCAGGCCGGTTTTCCCAATGTCGTGACCTACGACATGGGCGGCACCTCGAGCGACGTCGCACTCATCCAGGGCGGCATGCCGCAGGTCTCGACCGAACTCGAACTCGAATACGCCATGCCCATCCATGTGCCCATGGTCGACGTGCACACCATCGGCGCCGGTGGTGGGTCGCTGGCACAGGTGGATGCCGCGGGCATGCTGCGCGTCGGGCCCGAGAGCGCCGGCGCGACACCCGGGCCGATCTGTTACGCGCGCGGCGGCGAGCGTCCGACCATTACCGACGCCAACCTGGTCCTGGGCCGCCTCAATCCGGACAAGCTGTTGGCGGTGGACAGGCCGGTATCGCTTGAGTATGTCAGGCAGCAGATCGGCCTATTCGTCGGCAAGCCCCTGGGGCTCAAGCCGGACGAGGCGGCGGCGGCCATCCTGCGCATTGCCAACGACCGCATGGCCGGTGCGATACGCATGGTGAGCCTGGCACGCGGCCATGATCCGCGCGACTTCGCGCTTTTCGCCTTTGGCGGGGCGGGTCCGCTGCACGCGGCGGCGCTGGCGCGCGAACTTTCCATTCCACGCGTGCTGATTCCGGCACGACCGGGCCTGACCAACGCGCTGGGCTGTGTCGCAGCCAGCGTGCGCCATGACTACGTGCGCACCGTCAACAAGCCGCTGGGCGAAGTCGATTCGGCCAGCATCCGTTCCATATTCGAATCGCAAACGGCAGAGGGCAGGGCAACCATTGCACGCGAGCGCGTGCAAGTCGAAGGCATAGACACGATGCACCGCGCCGACATGCAATTCCAGGGGCAGAGCCACATCCTGTCGGTGGCATTGCCCGAAACAGGTATTTCGCGCGAGCAGCTGCACACACTGTTCGAGTCCGCCTACTGGACGCGTTTTGGCGTCGAACTCAAGGAGATCCGCCCGGTGCTGGTGAATCTGCACACCGCGGTCATCGGCCGGCGCAGGCCCGTATCGCTGCTCGACCTCGCCAAGGGCGAGCCGCGCAAGGCCTTGAAGGACGCGCAAGTGGAGCGCAGGCAAGTCTGGTTCGAGCAAGGCGGCTGGGTCGATACGCCAGTCTATCGGCGCGAATACCTGCCTGCTGGTGCGCAGTTCAACGGCCCAGCCATCGTCGAACAACTGGATGCGACGACCGTGGTCGAACCGGGCAATGCGGTAGAACTGGACAAGCTCGGCAACCTGATTCTGAAAGTAAAGCCATGATTACCCTCGATCCCATAACGCTGGTCGTGATTCAGAATGGATTGCAACAAGTCTGCAATGAAATGGACCTTGCATTCTGCCGCGCCGCCTTCAGTCCGGTGATCTCCGAAGCGATGGACCGCTCGGACGGCATTTACCACCGCGACAACGGTGAATTGATCGCACAGGGTGAACTGGGGCTGCCGGTGTTCGTCGGCACCATGCAGTTTTCCACCCAGGCGGTGATCGATGTGGTCAAGGCGCGCGGTACGCCGCTCAACGAGGGGGATATTTTCATTCTCAACGACCCTTACCTGGGCGGCACGCACCTGATGGACGTCAAGTTCGTGAAGCCGTTTTTTTACAAGGGAAAACTGTTTGCCTGGCTGGCCAATACCGGACACTGGCCCGATACCGGCGGCATGGTGCCGGGCGGGTTTTCCGCCAACGCCACGGAGGTGGAGCAGGAGGGGCTGCGCCTGCCGCCGGTCAAGCTGTTCAAGCAGGGTGAACTGGACCAGGAAATACTCTCCATCATCCTGTCCAACATCCGCATCGCCGACCAGCGCATAGGTGATATCAAGGCGCAGGCTGCGGCGCTGGCCATCGGCGAAAAGCGCCTGACCGGGATGCTCGATCGCTACGGCGCGACCATGCTCGATGACGCCATCGCCGAACTCAGGGTGCGCGCGTCACGGCAAATGCGCGCCTGCATCGCCGGCATTCCCGACGGCCGCTATCAGGGCGAGGCCTTTGTCGATTCGGACGGCGTGGTCGATGAACCGCTGAAAATCGCCATGACCGTCACCAAAAAAGGCGAGACGCTGCATTTCGACATGAGCGGATCTTCGCCGCCTTGCCGCGGTCCGATGAACAGCGTGATCGCCACCACCAAGAGTTCGATTTACCTCGCGGTGAAGCACGTGTTTCCGGAGGTGCCCATCAATGCAGGGACCTTCGAACCGCTTGAAATCGTCGAGCCCGAGGACACCTTCCTCTATGCCCGCTATCCGCGGCCGGTTTCAGGCTGTGCCGCCGAAGTCAGCCAGCGCATTGCCGAAGCGGTGTTCTCGGCACTGGTCAAGGCCATGCCCGAGCGCATGTTTGCCGCACCGGCGGGCACCTCGGGCAACCTGTCGGTGGGCGGCTACGATCCCAAGCGCGGACGCTCGTATGTCATGTACGTGATTTCCGGCGGCGGCTATGGCGGATCACCCAAGGGGGACGGTATGTCGAATGGTTGTTCCACCATAGGCATTTCCAAGACCACCCCGATAGAAGTGATGGAACAGTATTACCCGGTGCTGTTTGAAGAGTATTCGCTGCATGAGGGCTCGGGCGGGGCGGGCGAACATCGCGGCGGCTTTGGCGTGAACTACAAGATCAAGCTGCGACGCGGCGAAGCGAGGGCGTCCATGGTGATGGACCACGGCCGCACCGGACCCCAAGGCGCCGCAGGCGGCCGCGACGGCGGACTGAACAAGGTGACGATCGTGCAAGGCGGCAAGGCCTACCATCCGCCGCATCTGTCCAAGGACCAGGACATCACCATCAAGGCCGGCGACCGCATCGAAGTATCGACGCCGGGCGGCGGCGGATTCGGCCCCGCCTTTGCGCGCGATCCGCAGGCGGTGGCGCGCGACGTGGCGCGCGGCTATTACAGCGTGGCGCAGGCGGAGCAGTCGTTCGGTGTGAGCCTTGCGCCGGATGGCTCGCCCGACGCCCTGAAAACCGCGCAACGACGCCGGCAGAATACCTAGTGGAACCGGGCCCGAACAACACAGTCATATCAACTGGGCACGTAGGCGCCCATGCTGGCCTGGCGCACCTTCATCAATCGGTGCTCGCCTGCCAGCACCGGTTGATGCCGCGGCGGATTGGCCGCGGAACGACAGGTGGGGATGCATTCGATCAGCGCGCCGCAATTGGTGTGCACGAATTGGCGTGCACGAAATAGGCGATCGATTGCCTGCGCGTGCTGCGGCCGGCGGTGACGGGCGGATTGGCCACACGGTGAAGATTGGAGACCCAGCGGTCGTTGGTCCACACCGCCATCAGGTCGCCGATGTTGACCACGAAGGAACCGGGCGGCGGCACGACATCCGCCCAGCCGCCGTTGCGAAGTTTCACCTGCAGTCCGCCGGGCGCGTCGTCGGCCAGCAACAGGGTCAGACGACCACATCGGCGGATCCACCCAGCCACCACGCATCGCCCCAGCGCGTGGGCCACCTCTGTGGGAGGCGGCAGCGGCGGCGGAACAGACACGAGAACGATCCTCAGTGGGATTCCTCAGCCGAGCCCGCACCGCAGATCGAGTTCGATCAGCGCATCGCCTGCTAGCTGGGAGGGAGGGAGGCTCGTGCCTGATGCCTGGAGAGTGGCCGCCGGCGGCCACTCTCCAGGCATCAGGCAGTGCGTGGGGTGCTATTCGGCGGGCCTTTCTGAAAATCGCGACGCATGCCGGCCCAAAATCGGTGATTGCCGGCTGCACCCGGCGTCAGCCATACTCCCCGAAGGCCCACTTGGATTTCCTATCCTTCAGGGGATCTCTATTTATTCGTCATTCCCGCGAAAGCGGGAATCCATCTCTATGATTACATGGGTTCCCGCCTCCGCGGGAACGACAAAATCGGAATTTATAGAGGTGCCCTTCATTGACTTCGACGCTCCGCCCGAACCGGCCACTCGCCTTCAATTCGGGCGCATGCCGGGCGGCGCATTGATAAAGCGCCGTCGCGCGCGGCTTGCGCGGCCGGTACACCCGGGCAGCGAAGGCCTGCGGCGCATGCATGCATCCTTGCATGCGTCGAGCAACGCATTCCTATCGCATAAGGGAGTACAGCGAGCGCCGCCATTACCGCGCGGCTTTGTAAGCAGACGTAAGTACGCGGGCCGCGCCTAACCCGCCCGCACCACGCTGCGCAGTCCGGCGCGCGGCGCGCGCTTGACCAGCGCGGCGTCAAATGTGGCGAACGATTCGCCCTCGGGGGTCTGCAGCGCATGCAGGGCATCGGCGAAATCCATGCCAGCCTCGAACGCATCGAGTACGCGCTCTGTCAATGCCGGCGACTGCGGTGCAAGCTGTTCAAGCTCCAGCAGGCGGCGAAACAACTGTGCGATCAGAGCCGCGTCCATGCCGTAGGCCGCTCGCAACACCCATTCACACTCCATCAAAACACTTGGCGCGACGCTGCAAGACTCCGACTTCAGCAACTTCTTCGCTTGCGCCGTCTGGCGCGGATCGTCGCCCGTCATCAGACGCACCACCACATTGGTGTCGAGCGCGGCCATCAGCGGCGCTTTCGATCGGGCTGCGCGGTGGACGCGCGGCCGGCGGCCTTGCGCGCTTCGCTGGCGACCGCCGCATCCATTTCGCCGAGCGTCTTCGGCCGGCCACGGACATTCGCCAAGGCGTGCATCGCCGCAAGACCTTCGTCCAATGTTTGCTTGCCGGTGCGCCGGACGGTGCGCAGCAGCACGCCCTGCGGGGTCTCCTCCGCCACCAGCTGCGTGCCCGGCAGCCACTGGCGCCGGGTGCGGATTTCTTTGGGGATGATGACCTGACCCTTGCTGGACATCTGGGTGGTATGCATGGCGCGCGCACTCCGAATATAAAGTAAGAATACAATCTTACTTCAATTGCAGAATGCGTTCAAGCGGCCGATTCGACAGCGGACGCAGCCGTGCCGGCCGCGATTTAGGACTGCTGGCGAAGCCCTTCCAGCAGCTTTTGCAGTTCGCCGGGCTGGTACATTTCTTTAATCTACAACATTTACTTAGCCATCTCCCCACCGGATCATAGTAAGCGGCTGATTTATGTATGTTTACTGGAACAGGCTATAGCCGAATCGTCCTTACTTTACGTTGATTGCGGGATCAGGCGCAGGTTGGCGGTGAGCATAGCGAACCCCAACAGCGTAGCGTAGCAGCCTGCAGTGTTGGGGTTCGCCATGCTCACCCCAA
>SHXF01000024.1 GCA_009693435.1 Betaproteobacteria bacterium
TCCCCAAAAGGGCGAATATTTCCGCTCTAAGAAATCTGGTCAGTGTTAAAAGAGGCAGATAACGCCCAGCCACATAGGAGAACTAGTTCCGCGTCTGGGCGTGGTTACCGTGGCGGTCAGGACATCAGTTAAAGCGGAGTTATGGAGAACACGCCGCGCGTTGACGGGCGGGTGGAACTGGGACCCTCGGCCTACCGCGTCAGCCACATCACCTGGATCGAGGCGCGAGCCGAAACGCACTGGCTGTTCCACAAGCTCGGCACGCTGTTCGCCGAAGCGGGTGCGTATTTTGGATTCGAACTCACCGGTTTCGTCGATGCGCTGCAGTACACGGTGTACGGCCCGGAACAGCATTTCGACTGGCACATGGATCTCGGGCCTGGCCTCACCAGCGCGCGCAAATTGTCTTTGACAATACAGCTGAGCGGCGGCGATGCCTATACAGGCGGCGCGCTGGAATTCATCAACGCGCCGGCCATGACGCAATCCCGCGAGGTGGGGGCGGCGACCTTCTTTCCGTCCTACCTCGTGCACCGCGTCAGTCCGGTGGAATCCGGTGTACGCCGCTCGCTGGTCGCCTGGGCGTGCGGACCGGTGTTTCGCTGAGCCACGCCATGGCGGGTTCCGATCCTCGCGACGAGTCCGCCAAATTTCTGCACGATGCCAGCGAGCGTCGGCGCGAGTCCACCGAGCGCGAACACGAGTCCCCAGCCCGGCTACGTCAGCGCGCGGCGGCGCGCTTCGACGCCGGCGACCATCGCGGCGCGCACGCGGACTACGCAGCGTTGATTGCACTGGACCCGGCCCCCGAAGCGTTCGTCAATCGCGGCTACTGCGAACTGATGCTGGGTGATGCCGCGGCGGCGGAGGACAGTTTCGGCGCCGCGCTCAGTCTGAATCCGGCAATGGCCGAAGCGCTGGTGGGGATGGGCGACAGCGCGGCGGCGCGCGACATGCACGAGCAGGCGGTGCGGCATTACGATGCCGCGCTCGCCGCGCGGCCGGAATTCGTCCAAACCCGCAACAACCGCGCACAGTCGCGTCTCGCGCTCGGGCATCTGCGTGCCGCCCTGGAAGACGCGGAATGCCGCTACGATGCGCCCGGGGCGACTTCCCTCTATCCGCATCGCCTGGCTCTGCCGCGCTGGCGCGGCGAGGCCGGCAAGCGGGTGCTGGTGCACTGGGAGCAGGGCTACGGCGACATGATGCAGTTCCTGCGCTACCTGCCCGCCCTGACCCGCAACGGCATCGATGCCGTATTCGAATGTCCGCCACCGCTCGCGCGACTGGTGGCGCACATGGGCGACACGCCGCAATGCATGGAAGCCCGCCACGAGGCACCGGACACCGCGCTATTCGACTGTTGCGTGCCGCTGCTCAGCCTGCCGCTGATACTGGGAGCCGAATGGCGCGACGTCCCGACCCCGCCCTATGTGGCCGCAGACACGTCCGCCGCAGCAAGCCTCGCCGGCGCATGGGGCCCGCCAACCGTCAGACGAGTCGGCATCGTGTGGCGCGCCAGCAGTTTCGATGCGATCCGCAGTGCGACCCTGCAATCGATGTTGATGCTGGCGCAACCCGGCGTGCAACTGGTGAGCCTGCAAACAGACTTGCGCGATGAAGAGCGCAGCGCGCTCGCGGCGCACGGCATTCCGGACGCAGGATCGGGATTCGGCGATTTTTACGACACGGCGACGGCACTTGCCGCGGTGGACCGGCTGATCACGGTCGACACTGCCATCGCCCATCTGGCCGGCGCGATGGACAAACCGGTCTGGCTGATGCTCAACCAGCCCGCCGCGACGCGCTGGATGACAGGCTGCGAGGACAGCCCGTGGTATCCGTCGATGCGCTTGTTCAGGAAACGGAACGACGAGGCCTGGGATGCGCTACTGGAAAGAATCAGCGCGGCACTTGTGCGGGACGCGGCCTCCGACAACACCTGACCATCCCAATTAATATATTTAAAACGATAATAGAATATGCCGCCAGGCAGTGTATTGTCGGCACCTGTCCAGAATAATTTAACAGAATTGCGACCTTTTCAGCTTCAGTCCCCGGCGATCGTCATATTCTCGATCAGGATGGAACCACATAGGCGCGAGCCGCGCCCCAGCACGTCATTGCCGATGCCGACGATGCCGCGAAACATGTCCTTGAGGTTGCCCGCAATGGTGATCTCCTCGACCGGATACTGGATTTCTCCGCCCTCCACCCAGTAACCCGCGGCGCCGCGCGAATAGTCACCGGTCACGAGGTTCGTGCCCTGCCCCATCAGTTCGGTGACCAGCAGCCCGCGCCCCATCTGTTTCAGCAGACCACGCAGGTCCTGGTCGCCGGGCCGCAGGATCAGGTTGTGGTTGCCGCCCGCGTTCCCGGTGGTTTTCATGCCGAGCTTGCGCGCCGAGTAACTGCCGAGGAAATAACCCTGCACCACGCCGTCCTGCACCACCTCGCGGTCGCGCGTGGCAACCCCCTCGTCATCGAACCACGAGCTCGCCTGGCCGCGCGGCAAGTGCGCCCGCTCCGCCAGGTTGACGATGGGCGAGAACACCTGTTTGCCCATGGAATCGAGCAGGAAGGATGACTTCCGGTAGAGATTGCCGCCGCTCACTGCGGCGACGAAACTCGAGATCAGACCGCCCGCCAGCGGCGCCTCGAACAGCACCGGCACCTGAGTAGTGGCTATCTTGCGCCCGCGCAAGCGGGCCAGCGCGCGCCGCCCCGCGTAATCGCCAACCGCCTCCGGCGTGGGCAGTTCCCCCGAAACGCGCGAAGTCGCGTACCAGTCATCGCGCTGCATGCCCTCGCCTTCGGCTGCAATCACCGAGCAGGCAAGGTAATGCTGGGAGCTGGCAAAACCACTGCTGAACCCGAGGCTGTTGGCCAGAACGAAATGCGAGTGCTGGCATGACACGCTCGCGCCCTCGGAATTGACGACGCGCTTGTCGAGGGCGAAGGCGGCTGCCTCGCACCGCTGCGCCATCTCTATCGCCGTCTCGACCGGCAGATTCCAGGGGTGGAACAGATCGAGGTCGTGCACTTCCCGGCACAGATCCTCCTCGTCGGCCATGCCGGCCGATTCATCGCTTGCGGTAAAACGCGCTATGGAGAGCGCCGCCTTTACCGTGTCCTTGACGGCGCGCGGCGACAGGTCGGCGCTGCTCGCGTGCCCTTTCTTCTTGCCGATATAGACGCTGACGCCCAACCCCTTGTCGCGGTTGTACTCTATCGTTTCGACTTCGCCGCGCCGCACCGTGACCGTCTGGCCGCAGGCTTCTGAAATCTCGGTGTCGCAACCCGTCGCACCGTTTGCGCTCGCATAGGCCAGAACGTCGGCGGCAATGGAGCGCAATGTGTCGTACGGCTGTGAAAAGCGGGCTTGGGACATGCGGGGTAACTCCGGGTGAAGAGATGGAGCGGCAAGGCGGGGGGGCGGAACCACAATGAAAGTCCCGGCGAGCCGTTATCATAGCAGCTTGACCGGTGCCGGTTTCCGGCCGGCGCATGCCAGCTCGAGTCCGGCTGCATGCCCGGCGGACTTGCCGCCCCCTGCTTCGTGCACCGGACCTGACATGCCGGATACCCGACCACCACACCCGACACCAGACCGGAAGCGCCGTGCGTCCTGCGGCCACCGCACCATGCAAGACGAAGAAGACCAGGAAGAACTCAAGCCAAGCAAGACCCAGATCAAGAAGCGCATGCTCGACCTTCAGGCGCTCGGGGAACGGCTGGTGGAACTGAACGCAAAGCAACTGCACTCCATCGGTTTGCCGGAAAGCCTGCACGATGCGGTGACGGCAGCCACGCAGATCACCAAGCACGAGGCGCGCCGCCGCCAGCTGCAGTACATCGGCCGGCTGATGCGCGACGTGGATCCGGCGCCGATACAGGAAAAAATAGCGGTCTGGGACGGCCAGTCGCTTGACCATACAGCGCGGCTGCACCGCGTCGAGCGCTGGCGAGATCGGCTGCTCGAGGACGACCAGGCCTTTGCCGAATTCATGACAGAGCACAAGAACGCGGACACGCAGCGCCTGCGCACCCTGATACGTTCGGCACGCCAGGAACACCAGCTCGGCAAGCCGCGCCGCCACTATCGCGAACTGTTCAAGTTCCTGGGCGGGATGCTGGGCTGACCCGCGCCGCGCCTTGCCCCGCCCCTTGCCCCGCCATTTGCCTCGCCCCTTGTATACTCGCGATGTGAACCTCTCGAATGGATGACCCGCAAAACATGACACAGGACGACGAACTCCTGATCGGGCTGGTGTCGATCAGCGACCGCGCATCGACGGGCGTGTACAAAGACGAAGGTATTCCAGCTTTGAAAGCATGGTTCACCGAGGCGCTGACGTCGCCGTTTCGCACGGAGACCCGGCTGATTCCGGACGAACGCCCGCAGATCGAGGCGACCTTGAAGGAACTGGTGGACAGCGTCGGTTGCCACCTCGTGCTCACCACCGGCGGAACCGGCCCGGCGCCGCGCGACGTGACCCCTGAGGCAACCCTCGCCGTGGGCGATCGCGAAATGCCGGGCTTCGGCGAGGAAATGCGGCGAATCAGCCTGCGCTTCGTCCCCACCGCCATCCTGTCACGGCAGGTCGCGGTGATCCGCAAGCAGGCGCTCATCATCAATCTGCCGGGGCAGCCCAAGGCCATACGCGAAACCCTGGAGGGGCTCAAGGACAAGGAAGGCAACGTGATCGTGCCCGGGATATTTGCCGCCGTGCCCTATTGCATCGACCTGATCGGCGGGCCGTATGTCGAAACGGATGAGCGCCTGATCAAGGCGTTCCGTCCCAAGTCCGCGCAACGACCGGGCCGGGCGGGCTGACGCAATGCTGCTGCAGCTGCTGCGAAGCGCTTTTCGCGGGCGTTCGCGCCTGCCCGCGGACAGCGCCGCGCCGACCCAAGCGCGGGTGCAGGCGCAGCCCGCACCAGATGCGAAAGCCTGGACACCCTCCGCCGCGGGTGCCGCAGATCTGATGCGCAACATCGAGAGCTTTCACCACCTGACACATCTGCATTACCAGGCGACTTGCTGGTCGATACGCCGCGACATTCTCGCCGAGCCGCGCAACGCCGCGCCGCTGCGGCTGGAGCCATTCGGATACAAGGTCTATTCCCAGAGCGACGAGGACGGCTACATTGCCGAGATATTCCAGCGCATCGGCGTGACCAATCGCTGCTGCGTCGAAATCGGCGCGGGCGACGGCCAGGAAAACAATTCCGTGACGTTGCTGATGCAGGGCTGGACGGTCAAGTGGCTGGAAGCACAGAGCGCACTCGCGCGCGTGGCGCAAGAGCGCTTCGGCGAGATGCTGCGCGACGGCCGGCTTGCCGTCATCGACGCCCTGATCGACCGCGATAATCTGCCTGCGCTGCTTGCGTCGCTCAGCCTGCCTGCGGAACCTGATCTGCTGAGCATCGACATCGACGGAAACGATTATCACGTCTGGAAAGCGGTTGCATCGATACGACCGCGCGTCGTGGTCATCGAGTACAACGCAAAGTATCCGCCCCCCATCGAATGGGTCATGCCGTACGATGCGCGCCACGGCTGGGACGGCAGCGATCACGTCGGCGCGTCGCTGCAGTCTCTCACCAACCTGGCAGCCGAAAAAGGCTACGCGCTGGTCGGTTGCAACATCACCGGGGTCAACGCCTTTTTCGTGCGTAACGAATTTGCGGCGGACCGCTTTCAGCGCCCGTACACCGCGGCAAACCACTACCATCCCGCCCGCTATTTTCTGGCGAACTCATTCATATCGGGCCATCCGCCCAGTCTTCGTTACCTGTAGCGCGCCAGCGCATCGCCACGCAAGGAAAAATGAATATGGAATCATCGTCTGCAATTGAAGTGGAAACCGCGCCGAATCCGGGGGCAAGCGTCATCTGGCTGCACGGCCTCGGCGCCGATGGGCACGACTTCGAACCGGTCGTGCCTGAACTCGGGCTTGGCGGCATGAATGCACCCGGCATACGCTTCATCTTCCCGCACGCGCCGAAAATACCGGTCACCATCAATGGCGGTATGGTGATGCGCGCCTGGTACGACGTCAGGGACGATGCCTTCAGGCGTGAAGACGAGCAGGGCGTGCGCGCATCGCAGGCTATCGTCGAAGCGCTGATTGCCAGGGAGGCGGGGCGGGGTATCGCCGCGGCGCGGGTGGTGCTGGCCGGCTTTTCGCAGGGCGGGGCCATCGCATTGCATACCGGGGTGCGCCGCGCCGAGCCACTGGCCGGGATCATGGCCCTCTCGACGTATCTACCCCTCGCCGACCTGGCGGCAGGCGAAGCGCATGCCGCTTCCAGTGGCACACCGGTTTTCATGGGGCACGGCATCAGCGATCCCCTGATTCCGCTCGCGCGCGCCCTGTCCTCGCGCGACGCTCTGATGGCGCTCGGCTATCAGGTCGAGTGGCATCAGTACCGGATGCCGCACTCGGTGATTCCGGAGGAAATCAGGGACATCGGCGTCTGGCTGCGCCGCGTGCTCAGGTCGGGACAACCGTAGCAGCACGGCGCCCGGCGTTTGCGCCGGCCTCGCAAACGCGGTGTCAGACAATGCACAACCAACCGGCGCGCCGATCATTTTCCCCGAGCGCGGACCCGCGCCGCTTATTCGACTTTGGCGCCTGACGCCCGGACCATCGCCGTCCAGATCGGCAGTTCGCGACGCAAGCGCTCGGCCAGTTCTTCGGGTGTGCTGCCTATGGGCTCGCCACCCAGCCCGATCAGGCGTTTCTTCACCTCCGGGTCATCGAGCACGCGCCGTATCTCGCGATTGAGGCGGGCGATGACGGGTGCGGGCGTTCCTGCGGGCGCGAAGATCGCGCTCCAGGGCGCGAGTTCAAACCCCTTTATTCCCGCTTCCTCCATCGTGGGCACATCGGGTGCGATTCCGGCGCGCTGCGCACCGAGCATGCCGATTGCAAGCACCCTGCCGGCTTTGATCAACGGCAGCGCCGGCACGATGTCCGTGAACGCCACCTGCAGCTCGCCCGATACCACCGCGGCCATCACGCGTGGACCGCCCGGATAGGGAACGTGGACGATGTTCACGCCCGCCACGGTATTGAGCTGGGTGAGCGACAAATGCGTGACCGACCCGTAGTTCGGACTGCCGCCGGACAGTCCGCCGGGCTTGCTTTTTGCGAGCGTAATGAGTTCCGCGACGTTCTTCACGCCCAGACCGGGGTTGACGACCAGACCCACACCCAGATTGGTAATCAGCGTGACGGGCGCAAAATCACGGATCGGGTCGTAGCGTAGATCCTTGTAAAGCACGGTGTTGATGGTCATTACCGCATGCACGGGTGAAAACAGGGTGTAGCCATCGGCCGGAGACTTGGCGACGAACTCCGCACCGAGCGCGCCACCGGCCCCAGGCTTGTTCTCCACGACCACGGGCTGACCCAGTAGCGGCGTGAGCTTTTCGCCGATGACGCGGGTCATCACGTCGACCCCGCCGCCAGGCGTAAAAGGAACGACTATCCTGATGGGTCGGTTGGGAAAGTCGGGTGCCTGCGCGACGCTCGAGCCTGCAAACGCGGTGCCGGCCAATACCAATGCCAACCCAAATTGCTTCATCACGTTCATTTGACTTTATCCCCTTCATGTCGGTTCTCGCTCGCACCTGCGGCGTTTGGACACGTTGCGCTCTGCGCTTATCCGTGAACCGCGCGCCCGCACGCAACACGCCATCAAGCTGCCGGCTACTGTGCCGGAAATCCAAAAATCCGGACGGCGTTATCGTGAACGATTTTGCGCGTATCGCTCGCGGGGATGTCGGCGAAATCCCGTGCGATATGTTTTCTCGAAAACGGCCACACGCCCTCCGAGTGCGGGTAATCGGCGCCCCAGAGCATGTTCTCCACGCCTGAGATTTCCCGGGTCAGAATCCCGGCGCGGTCGTCTTCGAACGTCGAAAACAACTGGCGACGGTAATAGAAGCTCGGCGGCTCCTCCAGTCGCGGCAGCATCCACCCTTTGTGGTCGTGCCACCAGTGGTCCATGTTCGGCAGTGTTGCCCCCACCCAGCCCGAACCGCCTTCGACTATTCCCCAGGTCATCCCGGGAAAGCGCATGGGCGCGCCGCCCCAGATAATCTGCTGCAATGCCTCGTTCACTTCGAACTTGTTCGCGCAGTGAATAATGCCGCCGGCGCCCGGTCCATTGGCGCGGCCGAAGGTCGGCTTGCCGCTGCCGATATGCAGGCAGCACACCAGATCGAGGTCCTGCAGAGCAGCCCATAGCGGATCCCATTCCGCAAGGTTGAATGGACGGTCTGGCACCCAGCACGGCATCATCACACTGGCGATTCCGGGCATCCGCGCCGCGCGTTGCGCTTCGCTGATGGCATTTTCGATCGGACCCTTGGTCGGCAGCATCGCCGATCCACGCAAGCGCTCCGGGTAGGTGCCGCAGAATTCACTGACCCAGTCGTTGTAGGCACGACACGCGGCATACAGGTAATCGGCATCCGGCGCATCCCCCACGCGCAAGCCGATGCCGGGGAATATCACCTCGCCCGACACACCGTCCAGATCCTGATCCTTGATGCGTTCATGCGGATCGTAACAACCCGCCCTGACGTTTTCCGTATACCGATACCCTTTGGGCGAGGGAATTTCCATGCCGGCCGCCTTGAGATCCGCCATCGGGCCCTCGAAAGCGAGCGGCCGCGGACGCATTCCGTCTATGAAGACGTAATCGCCCTTGTCGCCTATCGCCTCAATTTTCGGCGCCTTGTCGCGCCACCGCTTGTCCATGCGCGTCAGCCACAGGTCAGGCGGCTCGACGACATGGCCGTCAGCCGACAGGAT
The DNA here is from genome assembly GCA_009693435.1 of Betaproteobacteria bacterium. The sequence goes on from SHXF01000024.1 coordinate 8,832, forward strand.
GCGTTCTTTATAGGATTCGGTTATGCCCTCGTACATCTGACCCTCCTCGAATTTTCGGACGCCGAACCGGGCGCCGGCGTGCAACTACATTCTCACGATGATTCCACGATTCCGGGCCGTGCTCCCCGCGAACCGGCTGCCACTGCAGACGTCGGGCTCACGCGCTTACTCCGGTGTCGCCCACGCGAATCCGGGACTCCTGCCCGCTATTCGATCGTTGTGCCACCGGGAATGTTGTAATCGGTGACACCCCGCTCCGCAATCGACCCCGGGTTCGATCCGGGACGCGCCGTCGGTCGGGGCATTTGCAGCAGCAGCACCTCCGCGCCGTCCGCTCCAGCCTGGAACACGGGCGCCGATTCACCCGGGGTAACGCGAATCAGCGAAAGCGGCGCTACCTCCTTGCCTTCATTCACCAGCGACCCCGAAGCAACGAGGTAGTACTGGTCGCCGGCGTCGGCCGGCTCACCGCTGGCAATCGCCTCCGGACCCAGCCGCAAACCGACTACCTCAACCCCGTCCGCAAGTGCCAGCAACGACTCGCGCGTCGACTGTTTCGCCGCAGGCGGCGGCCCTGCCGTCGCAAAACTGCCGGAGGCATTCCTGCCCGCTCTGCAGGGCATCAGGTGTCTTGAACCGGGCATGGGAAAGTAACCTGTGGCGCAGGCCGCACGAATGGTGAAGAAGGAAATGCCGTCCTTGCCGCCGACTATCGGTCCATAGGGAGAATAGGCATCGGCATAATGAAATGCGACGGGACGGATCGCGGTCCGCCCGAATCGGCCTTCGCCGCGGACAAATACCTGGTATTGATCGACATCGTGAAAATGCGGCGCGATGGTGGAACCTTCGCCCGGCATGTTGACCAGGAACACCTGCGGTCCATCGTGCAGTTTCCCGAGCTTGCCGAAATAGCTCCTGGCCTGTGACCGGTAGTATTGGGTCTGTATTTCACTTTGTTGCGTATCACTGCGCGAGACAATTTTCATTGGTTCTCCCCCATCGTGCCAGCCCTGGATAACTTCGCCACGCGCCGCATCATCGCACGTACGACGACGCGCACCGGACTATCAAGAAACCTTTCGGACCCGGCCGGTGACCCGGTTTCAAATGTACTCCGGCGCGGACAATCATGCCTGCCGACCGGAAAACCACCCGATGTAAGACCCGTGCCATGCCTAGTCAAGGACACCTTTCTGCTGCAATGCCTGAACCCGCTCAGGCGCATAGCCCAGCAGTTCCCCGCACACCGCTTCATTGTCCCCGCCGAGCAGGGGGAACGACCAGCTGACTTCGAGCGGCGCATGCGCAAACCGGATTGGAAATCCGGGCAGTGTCACTTTTCCCAGGCGGGGACTGTCAATCTCCACGATGAATTTTCGCGCCTGTAAATGCGGATCCGACAGCAGATCGGCGCCGGTCTGGACCACACCGCAAGGAACTTCCAGCGCCTGCAATTTTTCCATCAGTGCATGGGCATCCTGGTCGCGTGTCCAGGCTTGCAGCAGGCGATCGAGTTCGGCGTGATTGCCGCGTCGCGCCTCGTGATCCGAATAGCGCGCGTCCCCGGCCAATTCCACCCGTCCCATCGCCGCAGCCAGCGCCCGCCACTGGGCGTCGGTTTCGACGGAAATGACGCACCAGCGGTCCTCGCCGCGGGCGGGATAGCATCCCTGTGGCGCGGCATCGGCAGAGGCATTGCCCGATGGCTTGATTTCTTCTGGCGAATCGTGCGCCTGCATCAGCGACGCACCCAGCAGGTATGACGCGGCTTCGGCCTGCGAAATATCGATGAAGACACCCTTGCCGGTGCGCTGCCGGTGAAGTTTCGCGGCGACCAGGAGAATGGCGGACATGAGACCCGCCACATAATCCGGCAATACGGTCGCGGAACCGACTGGCGGGTTCACGCTCTCGTCGTGGTTCCAGAGCCAGGTGAATCCTGTCAGCGCCGTGATGATCGTGCCGACGGTCGCATATTCGTTCTTGGGCCCGGTGCAGCCGAGCCCGGGCATGCGCAGTGTGATGGTGTCGGGTTTCAGCTTTTCGAGGCTCTCGTGATCCAGACCCAGGGACGGCATGACGTGCACACTGTAGTTGTCCAGCACGGCGTCGCAGTGCTCGTTCAAGGCTCGCACCAGGTCGGGCCCTTCGGGGCTCTTCAGATTGATGGTCAGAGAGCGCTTGTTGCGGTTGAATTCGAAAAAGCGCGGCGACAGGTTCGGATCCTGGTTCTTGCCGAAGAACCGGAACATGTCGAGACCACCGCGGCGCGATTCCACCTTGATGACATCCGCGCCCAGTTCCGACAGCAGTGTGGTGCCGTAAGGTCCCGCCAATATCTGGTCGAAGCTCAGAACGCGCATGTCGCCTAGCGGACCCGTCGCTTTTTCCGTCCCGGCGTCTTGCCCGCGAGGGACGATCGCGGGGTTCGCATCGAGCGACCTGTGCTGATGCTCCCCCAGTCGCGGGGAAGAACGGATTGCGGGCCTGCGTCCATCCAGCAGGTACGGCGCGCAAATCATGTCTGGCGCGCCTCCAGACGCGTCCGGGGACTGCACGAATCCCCGCGACCTCACCTGCTCATCGGCGAGCCACTCCTTCGGATGATTGACGGGCGCGCAGGGAATTCGATTCGACTGCATCAAACTCGTCAGTTCTTCCTTGCCGTAGAGCCGGGTGAATTTCTCCAGGCACTCATGAATGAGATCCGCTTTGGCCCAGCGCGCGGGTTCCGCGAGGAACGCCGGATCGTCCAGTTCCTTCGGATGATCGGTCCATACTTCGAGAAACCGGATCCAGTGGCCGCGGTTCATATAGAGATACACAAAGCCGTCGCGGCAGGGAAACACCTTTCCCGGCGCCACATGTCCATGCTTGCTTCCCATGCGCCTGAGAATCTTCCCTTCCATGGCGTACGCGCGGATCATGTGTTCCTGGTTTGCAAGGGCCTCTTGCATGGACACGTCCACCCAATCGCCCTTGCCGCTGGCGCTGCGCTTGTGCAACGCCGCGACCACGCCGAGCGCCGCCATGAGGCTGCCGAAATAATACGCCTGGGTCTCGGGCGGTTTGCACGGGGCCAGGGCGGGATCGCCCCCCATGTACATCAGTCCGCTCATCGCATAGGCGACGATGTCGGTGCATGCGTAGTTGGCCCTCGGGCCGGTCTGCCCGAATCCCGTGATCGAAGCCATGACGAGACCCGCGTTTGCGCCGGCGAGATCCGCGTATGAGAAGCCCAGCGAAGCCATGTAGCCGGGATTGAAACTTTCAAGCACCACGTCCGCCTGCCCTGCCAGCGCCAGGAAGCGGCCGCGATTTTCCGGCTTGCGGTAATCGAGCACGACGCTTTCCTTGCCGGCGTTCAGATGTGCGAAACGCAGGCTCTCTGTTTCACCGGCAGCACCTTTGCGGAATGGTCCGAGGCGCCGCACCGGATCGCCTTCCGGGCATTCCACCTTGATGACTTCCATGCCCAGATCGGCAAGGAAACGCCCGCACAACTGGCCCTTCTGATCCGTGAGGTCCAGCGCCCGGTAGCCGCCCAGCAGCGCCGGCGCGGAACGCTTGTTGCCTGCTTCTCCGCTCATTGCCGGCGGCTCACGCATCCGGCCGCTTGTAACCCGGCTTGGGACCGCCGGCCTGGGAAGAAAGATAGTCCTCCACGTGCGCCAGCGGATCGATCAACTGCTGCTGCCACGCGCCCACCAGTTGATCCAGCTTCATGGCATCCGGCAGCGGCAGTTTGCTGCCCATCTGCACCGCGATCTTCGCCGAAGCAACGGCCCCGGGATGGTACGTGGCGATGTCACCGGCAACTTTCAGCGTGAACTTCTCCAGTTCGGACTCGTCCACGCTGTGCGAGACCATGCCCATCCGGTCCGCATCCGCGCCGGAAACGTTATAGCCGGTGAACTGTATCATCGCCGCTTTCTTGATCGGAATGCCCGAGTGATACAGGTTGCTGGTGGCATTCTGTCCGAAGCTGCCCCGGATGATTTCCGGCATGCCGAACTGCGCGTTGCTGCCGGCGAAAGCCAGGTCGTGAGACATCATCAGGACCAGGCCGCCTCCCACGCAGTAGCCGTGCACCTGCGCAATCGTGACTTTCGGAAAATCGCGTATCGCATCGAATAGCGCGCGCGGCCGGCTCGATCGCTCCCAGTCGCGCGGGGGCTCCTGAGAATAAGAGCGCAGGTAATACAGATCGATGCCCGAGCAAAACGACGGGCCGTTGGCCTTGGTCACCACCACCCGTATGGCCGGGTCATTGCGCAATTCTTCAAGGGCATCGAGTATCTCGTCTATGGTTTCCAGATCAAGCGCATTGCGCTTCTCCGGGCGGTTCAGAATGATGTGCGCGACTTTCGTGCCCGTATTCTTTTCCAGAATGATTCTTTTGCGTTCTCCGCTCACCGGTCTCTCCTGTTCACCTGTTCACTTCGCGTTGGCCGCTCTGCATCGCATCGCCGGGCCCGGCTCATTGCCCGATACAAAGGTTACTATCGAATGGGGGAGTCGTGCGGGAATAATGTGGATGACAATTGTTCGAACGAACAAGAATATTGGGGAGTCGTGCGGGAATAATGTGGATGACAAATGTTCGAAGGAACAAGAATGAATGATGCCGACCGCTCGACCACAGCCGTCTCCGGACGCGATTACCCGGCGCTTCTTCCGGAGACCCCGATGCAATGGGGCAGCGATGCCATCGCGCAGGTGCTGCGGGATACGGGCGTCGAGTACATCGCGCTGAACCCCGGAGCCAGTTACCGGGGCCTGCACGACAGCCTGGTCAATTATCTGGGGAACGTACGCCCGCAGATGCTGATCTGCCTGCACGAAGAGCACGCCGTCGCGCTGGCTCACGGCTACGCAAAAGTAACCGAGCGGCCCATGGCCGCCGCAGTGCACAGCAACGTCGGCCTGATGCATGCCACCATGGCCATTTACAACGCCTGGTGCGATCGCGCACCCGTACTCGTCCTCGGCGCCACCGGCCCGGTCGACGCTGCGAAGCGGCGTCCGTGGATAGACTGGCTGCACACCTCGCGCGATCAGGGCGCGCTGGTTCGAAACTACGTCAAGTGGGACGACCAGCCTGCGTCGGTAGCGGCAGCGCTCGAATCCGTTGCGCGCGCAAACATGCTTGCTCGTTCCGCCCCCAGCGGGCCGGTGTATGTATGCTTCGATGTCACGATACAGGAAGAGCGCCTCGTCGATGCGCCCCGCATGCCGGACCTGGCGCGTCACGCCGCACCCGCCGCACCCATGCCCGCTGCCGCGGATATCGACCGCGCCGCGGCGCTGCTCACATCGGCAATGCATCCCGTCTTCCTGATGGGCCGGGTCTCGCGTGACGCCGATGCCTGGTCGAAGCGCATCGAACTTGCCGAACGGCTGGGCGCACGCGTGATCACCGACCTGAAAACCGCGGCGTCGTTCCCGACGAAACATGTTCTGCACGGCGGGCCGCCCGCATTCCGCCTGTCTCCCGAGGACAGGTCATTGCTGAAGAATGCCGACGTCGTCCTCGCCCTGGACTGGATCGATCTCGCCGGCGCGCTGCGTTTCGCCTGGCGCAATGATCCCGTCACGGCACGAATCATCAACGTTACCCTGGAGGGCTACCGCACCAACGGCTGGAGCTTCGACCATCAGGCGCTGCCCGCGAGCGACCTGACGCTCGCATCGACTCCGGATCTGGTGATCGGGCAACTGCTCGATTCGCTGGGATCGCATGCGAGCGCAGCGCTCCCCCAACGACAACCTGCGGACCTGCAGCCTGGTCCCGATTCAGGCAGGATTGAAATGCACAGTCTCGCCGGCTGCCTCAATGAGGCAATTCGTGGAAAACGCGTCTCGCTGCTGCGTCTGCCGCTCGGTTGGCCGGGCGCATCCTGCGAGTTCGACGGCCCCATGGACTACATGGGATATGACGGCGGCGCGGGAATTGGATCGGGTCCCGGCATGGCGGTCGGATCTGCGCTGGCGTTCAGAGGCAGCGGTCGGATCCCGGTGGCCGTGCTGGGAGACGGCGATCTGCTCATGGGGGGAATGGCGCTGTGGACGGCAGCGCGCCATCGCATACCGTTGCTCGTCATCGTGGCCGACAATCGATCGTTTCACAACGACGAGGCGCACCAGGAAGCCGTGGCGAAGGCGCGCGCAAGACCGGTGGAAAACAAATGGATAGGCCAGCGCCTGGATGATCCGCCCGTGGATATTCCCGGATTAGCACGGTCTCAGGGCTGGCATTCCCCGGAAACCGTGGCCGAGCTGGAAAACCTACCGCGCGCGCTGCAGCAGGGACTGGCTGCCGTCGCCGCGGGGGAATGCGTTCTTATCGATGTGCGCGTCTGGCCTGGCTACGTCGACAAGACCGGATTGGCAGAACGCTGATAGGCACGGGTTGCTGCCTGGCGCGCTGATCGCGCTCAGGCGCTCGCCCGAGTCAGGCGCTCGCCTGGTCGAGTTTGCCTATCGCTGCCGAATCCAGATTCAGTTCCATGGCGCCGACCAGGTGCTCCAGTTGCGGCAGCGAGGTCGCGCTGGCGATCGGAGCGGTGATTCCGGGACGGGCAATCAGCCACGCCAGCGCGACCTGGGCGGGCGAGATCGCGTAGCGCTGCGCTACCTCGTCAAGCGCCGCCAGGATGCGCAGGCCGCGTTCGTTCATGCATTCTCCGACGCGTCCTGAACGCGAACTGCGGGCGGCATCCGCCACGGAACGGTACTTGCCGGTCAGAAAACCATTGGCAAGCGCCGAATGGCTGATCACGGCAACGCCGTGTTCCAGACACAAGTTCTCCAGGCTGCCTTCGTACTCGTTACGGTCGTACAGGTTGTACTTCGGTTGCAGGCTTTCGTACCTCGGCAAGCCGCATTCACGGCTCACCTCCAATGCCTGCGCCAATCGCCCGGCCGAAAAATTCGACGCACCTATCGCCCTGATCTTGCCCTCTTTCATGAGCTGGCCATAGACATCGAGCGTTTCCTCCAGAGGAGTGTCCAGGTCGTCGTCATGCGATTGATACAGGTCGATGTAATCCGTGCACAGCCTGCGCAACGAATCTTCCACGGCAAGCCGGATATACGCGCGCGACAATCCCTTGCGGCCGGGGCCCATTTCCTTGCCTACCTTGGTGGCGATGATCACATCGTCGCGCCTGCCGCGGCGTTTCAGCCAATCGCCGATGATGATTTCCGAGTCGCCCCCGGTGTTCCCGGGTACCCACCGCGAGTAGAGGTCGGCGGTATCGATGCAATTGATGCCCGAAGCCACCGCGGCGTCGAGCAGAGTGAAGGCTGTTCGTTCATCCACGGTCCAGCCGAATACGTTTCCACCAAAGACAACCGGAGCAATGGCGATGCCGGAGTTTCCCAGCTGACGTTTATTCATTTGCCTGACCTTTCGTATGGGCTTTCACATGGACTTTCGATTGGGTATTCAAGCGTGCTTGCGAGCGTGCTTGCGAGCGTGCTTGCGAGCGTGCTTGCGAGCGTGCTTGCGAGCGGCCTTGCGACCGAGTCCTCGACCGGGTGCGCTCGTGCACGCCCGACGCCGTTGTGATATTCAACGAAGCCTAATCCCGCATTCTCGCCGAATCTCCATGACCGTGACTCGCAAAACTCCCGCCCGCCCATGATGGACAAGACCGACAGTGTAGTCATCGGCGCGGGCGTGGTTGGGCTCGCGGTGGCGCGAGCCCTCGCCCTGTCTGGCCGCGACGTCATCGTGATCGAGGCCAATTCACGCATCGGCGCCGAGATCAGTTCACGCAATAACGAGGTGGTGCACGGTGGTTATCTCTACCCGCCAAACTCCCTTAAAGCGCAACTGTGCCGGCCCGGCCGCGAAATGCTTTACGCCTACTGCGACGAGGCCGGCATTCGCTATCGGCGTGTCGGAAAACTGGTGCTGGCGCTGGGTGAAAACGAACTCGCGATGCTCGCTTTCCGGATGGAGCAAGGGCGCATCAACCGGGTTGCCGATCTGCAATTGCTCGACCGGATGTCGGTCAGGGAACTGGAACCCGGTCTTGAGTGCCTGGCCGCGGTCTTTTCGCCGTCGACGGGCATCGTCGATTCGCACGCCCTGATGCTCGCTTATCAGGCAGACGCGGAGCGCCACGGCGCGATGATCGCGCTCAACTCGATAGTCATCGCAGGCCGTATCGACGACGGCGGCTTTACTCTGGATATCGCTTCACCGGACGATACGCCTTACCGCCTGGGCTGCACTACGCTGGTAAATGCGGCGGGGTTGGGTGCGCGGGATTTTGCCCTCGCGCTCGCGGGATATCCGTCCGGGAAAGTGCCGCATGTTCATTATCCCAAAGGCATCTGCTACGCCCTTACCGGACCCGCGCCGTTCCGGCATCTGATCGTGACGATGGGCGAGACCATGGCGGCCGGTGGCTCCTTTACGCTTGACTTGGCCGGTCAGGGCCGATTTGGTCCCGATGTCTTCGAATGGGCCAAGAGTCGGGACTACAGCCCGGGTCCGGACCGACGACCCGCGTTCGGCGGCGCCATCCGGCGCTTCTTCCCTGCATTCGACGAGTCGCGCATCCACCCGAGCTACGCCGCGATACGCCCGCGCATTGGCGGACCGGGTCAGCCCATGTCCGACTGGATGGTGGAGGGACCCGCGCAGCATGGCATCGACAATCTGGTACAGATGTTCGCCATCGAGAGTCCCGGACTCACCTCATCGCTCGCGCTCGGCGACTACGTGGCAGACATGCTGTCTCCCGGCGGAGGGACTTGACCCATTGGGTCAGCATAACGGGCAAGGCGCAATGGGCGATGCGACCGGCTATCTGGGCAGCCGGTGAAGGTTGGCGCGCAGGTATAACCCCATCAGCACGAAGCCCAGGCCGAACAGCGCAATCAGCCACTGATAGCCAATTGCCGCGACCCCAAGCCCGGTCACGCCTATCCCGATCGACTGCCCCACGGCCCAGAAGAATGCGAACAGGGAAATCCCCGTTCCGCGCGCCTCGGGCGCCATCTCGGTCGAACGGGTCTGCATCACGTTGTGCAGCAGGTAGAAGGAAAAACCCAGTCCGATGGTGCAGGGGATGGCCAGTTGCCAGACCGGCACGAATGCCAGCACTGCGAACAGTACGCCGCAGGACAGCGCGCCGGCAAGCACCATTCCGCCCTGGCCTATCCTGGGAAGCAGCCGGCCTACAATAATGATGAACACGATGCCGCCCACGCCGTAGCCGGCCAGTGTCAGCCCGACCACGGTGTAGCTGAGGTCAAAGCGCGCCTTGAGCATCGCGCCCACGAACGAGAAGGCGCCGAAGAAAAACATCGCTTCGAACATCCCTATTCCCATCACCAGCCGCGCTGGAACCAGCCTGAATATCCCGGCATAGCGCGCGAACGAGACGATGGGGCCGGTGGTGCGCGGGCCGGCGTCCCAGAGCTTTCGTGTTTCCGAATACAGGAGAGCCGCCACCACCCCGAACACCAGGGCGTGGAAGCCGAATGCGGAGCGCCAACCGAGCAGGTCGGTGAATACCCCGCCCACCGCCGGGCCAAGCGACTGGCCGATGATGCTTCCCGCGACGTAACGCGCCATCACCAATTGGCGCTGCGCCATCGGAACGACGTCCCCGACATAGGCCATGCCCAGGATCATCGCACCGGAAGAGAGCGCACCCGTTGCCATGCGCCAGCCTGCAAGCGAGGGCAGGCTGTAGGAAAAAGCGCAGCCGATGGAGGACAGCGCCGACAGTCCGATGGCGATGGTCAACACGCGCAACTTGCCATAACGATCGCCGATTGCGCCTTGCACAACCTGCCCGCAGCCATAGGCCATCGCGTAGGAAATCATGACAATCGAGGCCACCGAGACGCTGGTGCCGAACTCGTCGGCGATGGCCGGCAGCATCGGTTCCACGGCGCGCAGCGCCATCGAGGAGTTCGCGGAAGCGATCGCGATCAGGAGAATGACTTTATTCAATTACGCCATTCCGCCCATGTTGAACCGTGTAACAGGCAAAGCTGTAGTGGAATGGCCCGGGGTGCGTCCCGGGCCACTTCATCTTCAGTCGATCAGACCGGCAATCGCTTGTCCGCCCGGATCAGCGACGGACATTCCCCTGCCCGGCGATTCAGCGCACAAAATCCAGGCCGATGCCTTCCATCGACATGAGCGCCCGTTCAGGCAGCGATTTGCGCAACTCCATCATGCGGCCTTCGTCGTAGCCGGCGGTCAGCTCCTTCAGGCGCGGATAGACTTCCTTCGCGAACAATTCCATCGACCGCATGGTTTCCTCGCGGGTGAGGAAACCGGCCTGACCCATCATTAACAAGTGGCCGAATCCGCCCGAGTATTCCCAGAACGTCTTGATTTGCGCGAACACCTGATCGGGTGTGCCGGCGAACACATTGCCGCGCGCCATCTGGTCGTCGAGCGTGGGCTCGGCGGGCACGATGGCATCGCCGCCCGCCCCCTTCATGATCAACGATGAGAGCGCCGGCGGGTGATAGCCGGGCGGATTCGAATACTGCGATGCCACCTTGTTCGAGCGCATGTACCACAGCAGCTTTTCCGCTCCGTCACGCGCGAGCTTCGCCGTATCGCCCACATAAATCAGCGCGCAGTAGGCAAGGCGGTCCAGCGGCGCGGGAGCGGCGTGCGCCTTGCGATAGTTCTCCCGATAACCGTCGAATATCTTGCGTATGCTGTTGTAGCCGGCAAGAAACACCGCGCCGATGTACTTGTACTGCGCCACCGGGACCGTGCTCGGCCCGCTGCCCACCGTCACCCAGACGGGCGGATGCGGCTGCTGCAGAGGCCGCGGCCAGATGTTCACCTGACGATGGTGGTACCATCGGCCTTCGAAATTGAATGGCCCGTCATGGGTGGTCCATGCCTTCACGATCAGGTCGTGCGCCTCCCACAGCCTTTCACTGCCGCGAAACGCCGTGATGTTGGCCGCCGAAGCCTCGTAGGGAACACCGCGGACAAATCCGCACTCGAGCCGGCCATTCGACAACAAATCGATCATGGCCATTTCTTCGGCGACGCGCACCGGCTGGTTGCGATTGGCGATCGGATTCCCGAGTACCAGCAGCCGCGATTTCTTGGTGACCCGCGCCAAAGCCCCTAGCATGACCGGCGCAGCGGGAATGACGCAGGTTGCGGTCTGGTGGTGCTCGTTCAGCATGATTTCCAGGCCCTGCTCCTCGGCGTAACACCACAGATCGAGGTACAGGCTGTACAACTCGGCGCCTTTTATCGGGTCGAAATTGCGATTGGGCAGGTTCACCCGGATCGAATCGTATGTCGATGGGTCGGGCAGGTAGGGATAGGCGTCTTCGGTAAAGAACCAGGTTTTCATGCGCGTTCTCCTGCAGGTTTTCCTGTCTTCGAGGCGAAGGCCAACACTTTCTCCACAAAGAACTCCGGTTGTTCCACGTGCGGGGCGTGCCCGGCTTTGGGGATCACCTGCAGCTTGGATCCCGGGATCAAGGCGCTGAAGGCCTTGCCGTATTCAGGACTCACCAGACCGTCACTCTCGCCCCAGATGAACAGCGTGGGCACCTTGATGCGGTGCAGGCGGTAACGCAGTTTCGGGTTGTGCATGTACGGATCCCACGTGTACATGGACAAGGCGACCCGGTTAGAGGCGAGAATCTGCAGCTGTTCGTCGCTCATCTTCGACAGATCAGGGGCGCGGGAAGGATCGTGCCATGTCAATTTGACGACCTCCGCTGGAGGCAGCGCGAACACGTCGGCCCGGTCGCGGGTGTAGCGGTCGCCGGCCTTGATGCCGATGGAATCGACCAGGATAAGCTTGCCGATGCGCTGCGAATTTCTGACCGCGATTTCCACCGCGGTCCAGCCGCCCATGGAACTCCCCAGGACAACCGCGTCTTTGAGATCCAGCAAGTCCATGAGGTCTAGGTACAGATAGACGAGGTCATCCAGGTTGTCGAAGTGCTCCGGAATCTTGCTGCCTGCAAAACCCGGGTGCACCGGCTCGATCAACTCGAAATGCTCGCCGAGTTTGTCGGAAAACGGGAATCCGGTAACCGGTCCGCCGCCACCGTGCAGGACCAGCATGGCCGGCCCCCGCCCTTTCCTGCGCACTTCCAGGTCGACGCCCTGCAATGAAACCTTGGTAGAACTGATTCCAGTCATTTAAAGCGCTCCGTAGTTCGCCGGGCAACGCAGACGATGTACTGCCGCCAGACTCCGGTCGATTGTATCGTTAATGCTCAACTGCTCTCTCGCGTCGCGCAGCGGTTTGCATCGCCCTGCGCCGATTCACGCCCGCTGCCGCGGCACGTCGCGGCAGCAAATGGCAGAAATCCGTAATGGACAAATTCACGCAGCGGCTATGCGTCTGTCCCCGGCACGCTTCATGTGCCGCGCGGCAAGATACCCGAACGTCATGCCCGATGCCAGTGAATATCCCGCCTGATAGCCGACGCCATACTCGGTGTGCACGGCGGCGTTACCGACCGCGTACAGCCCGGGTATGGCCGCTTGTCGTGTGTTGAGCACCTGGGCGTTGGGTGAGACCCGCACGCCTCCGGAAGCAAAAGCGCTCGGTGACATTTTTACCCCATAGTAAGGCCCCTCTGCCAGAGTACCCAAGGTCCGGTTCTTCGCATTGCCGCCTTTCATCTGGTCGCGCTTGGCGAGTGTCCAGGCCTTCTCGCCGCGATGGAAATCCTTGTCCACGCCTTTTCTCGCAAAGCCGTTGAAGCGTTCCACGGCTTTCTTCAGGCCCTTGCCTGGCATGCCAAATTGGGCGGCGAGCTTTTCCAGGGTCGGTGCACGCTCCACCCAGTCTGGCGGCACGGTCCCCAGTTCGGCGCCGCAGAACGAAAAACGGCGCACGTACTGGCTGTCGAATATCAGGTAGCAGGGGAGATTGGGAAATTCGCGCGCCCAGATGTCGAAGCGCCTGAGCGCGACGGCGACATTCTGGAAATACGATTCATCGGCAAATCGCTCGCCTTTGGAATTGACCAGGATGGTATGCGGACACAGCAGCTCATAGATGGACGACAACCTGAACTCGTTTTCCCTGGCCGTGGGCACGTTGAAGCCGAGGAACAGCGCCAGGTTGTTGCGTATCAGTCCCACGGCGGCGCCGGCATCCGACGCGAGCCGCAGCCCATCTCCGTTGACCGAAGGCGGGAACATCGAACTCCACCCCGGCAGGCCTTCGTAGTGACCGGTCAGTTCCGGGTCGGCCTCCCAGCCACCGGTGGCGAGCACCACGCCGAGACGCGCCCGCACCGTCTTGCCGTCCGCCAGGCGCACGCCTTTGACGACTCCTTTGTCGCGGACCAGTTCGCTGATGCGTGTATCCGTGAAGATCGGCGTCTTGCGCTTCAGCAATGCCTTGAGAAAGTGGGCGATGAGCGCCGGGCCGCGGGTTCGTATGCCCTGCTTTTCCCGCTCCGCAATCAGGCCGTGGTTCCAGTTCTGGCGGTTGTTGGTGCCGCCCATTGCGATGAACTCCTCGACCGTCAATCTCGGCGGATCGAGTTGCGACTCGCGCAGCCTGTCCCGCCACTCGCCCAGGTCGTTGACGGAAATCGGCTTCGGTTCGATCGAACGCCCCACCGCGGTGGAACCCGGTCCCACCGGATAATAGTGATCGGGCAGATCGTGCGTAATCTGGAACTTCACGCCACAGCGCTCGAAAAAACGGATCGCCGTCGGCGAATGATCGGCAAAGGCAACGAGATGATCTTCCTCGGTTGCGCCGCCGCCCACGAAGCGCAGGTAGTCGAGTACCGCCTGGCGTGAATCCGCGTGCCCCGCGGCCTTGCCGATATGGTTGCCGCCCACCCATATGCCGCCATGTGCCCAGCCCGTGCCACCGCCCAGCAGTTTGTCCTTTTCGAATAGGGCGACACTCAGCCCGGCCTCGGCCGCAGCCAGCGCCGTCGCCATGCCGCCGATGCCTGACCCGACTACCACTACGTCGTATGTGCTCTTGATCGCGTTTCTGACGGCATTCTTGACGGCGTTCTTGACAACTTTGTTGCTGGATTGCATTCCCCGCTCCTCTAGTGCTCTTTGCCCATCGGACCGCTCTTTGCCCATCGGACCGCTCTTTGCCCATCGGACTGCTCTTTGCCCATCGGCTAACAGAATATCGGGCCTCGGTATTGCACGCCTCCGCCGGCTATGCTTTTCCGGAAAGCATGTCGCGCACCGCGAGATAGCCGAATGTCATGCCGGAGGCCAGCGTGAATCCCGCCTGATAGCCGACGCCATACTCGTCGCGCGCCGCCGCGTTGCCGATTGCATAGAGGCCTGCTATCGGGTGTCCCCGGACGTGCATCGCCCGGCCTCTTGTGTCGGCCACGATACCCGCGGTGGAACAACCGCTGGGATGCAGTTGCACCCCGAAAAACGGCGGCTTCTTGATAGAGCCCAGACTGGGATTCTTTGCCTGCGGTGCAAGCGATCCGCTGGCGAGGGTCCATTTTTCCTCTCCGCGATGAAAATCCTTGTCAGCTCCGGCCGCGACGTATTTGTTGAAGCGGGAAACCGTTCCGGAAAGCTGGTTCGGGTCCAGCTTCAGGCGTTTGGCGAGCTCGGCAACGGAGTCCGCGCGCGTAACCCACGGCGGCGGCGACGCGCCTGCCTCGCCGCCCGCGAACGAGAACCGGGTGACGTACTGCTGGTCGAAAATGAGGTAGCAAGGCAGGTTTTGATAGCCCCGCCGCCATACATCGTACTTTCGCAACGCCGGAACCAGCCCCTGAAAATAGGCTTCGTCGCCGAAACGTTCCGCGGATGAATTGACGACTATCGTATGCGGGCAGAACAGTTCGCTGATACCGGCCAGCCGCAACTGCGCCGGCTCGTCGTCCGATACCTTGGGGATGCTGAAGCCGAGAAACAAATCGAGCTTGTCGCGCAGCACCTTGACCGCCGCGCCCACTTCCGTCGCCATGATCAACCCGTCGCCCGTGACCGACTCCGGAAACTGCGTCACCCACCCCGGTATGCTTTCGAAATTCCGCACCAGTTCCGGATTGGAATCGTAGCCACCGGTTGCGATCACCACCCCCTTGCGCGCATGGATCACGCGGCCTTTGGTGTCCCTCACGCCGGTAATCCGGCCGTTCTTTTCGATCAGTTCCGCCGCACCAACCCCTGTTTCGATGGGGATGCCCCGCCGCAGCGCCTCCCTGAGTGTATTGCCGACCAGTCCCGGTCCGAGCCCTGTGTACCCTCTGCGCAGGCGCTCGGGCATCGTTTCCGAGCGCCATTCCGCGGGGTTCGCTATACCACCCCATGAAACGAGTTCCTCTACGGAAATGCCGCGCGGCAACGACGGCGGCAGCAACAGCTTGTCCTGCCATTTGCCGAGGTCGGGGACGGCGAACAGCGGCGTTTGTATGGAACGACCGAACTGAGTCGATCCGGGTGCGCGTCCATCGTAGTGGTCGGCGAGCCCCTTTATGAGCTGGAACTCGAGCCCGCAGTCCTGCAGGAATTTCAGTGCGCGCGGCGCCTGCTTCAGAAAGGCCGCAACCCTGCGCGCATCGCCTTGTCCGCCTTCGATATAGGACATGTAGGCTGCGACGTCTCCGGGAGGATCCTTGATGCCCGCCTTTTTCTGAAGATGGTTTGCGCCCACCCAGAGGATGCCGTAGGAGTGGCAGGAACCGCCCCCGATCATTTTCGATTTCTCAAGGACGATGGGCTCCAGCCCCGAAGCCTTGGCCACAATCGCCGTCGCAAGCCCGCCAAATCCACTACCGACAATGACGACATCGAATTCCCGCGTCTTAGCCATCTTTCAGTACCCCTTGCTTCGTTGCTGCACGTCATTCACCCAGAGTCAGCTTGTTCAATATCGCGCGCAGGTCGGTTCGAAGCCGCTCCCCCCGGTCCTGCGCGATCATCACCTTGCAGATCAGTTTTTCCGGCACCTTTTCCGCCCGGACTTTCAATCTGCGCCCCGCCGTGGTCAGCGCGAGCAGCACTTCGCGTTCGTCGTTGCTGTTTCGCTTGCGCTCGATGTACCGCGCCTTTTCAAGACGCTTCAACAATGGCGTCAGCGTTCCAGAATCGAGGTAAAGCCGCTCGCCGAGTTCGCGCACCGTAATCCTGTCCGTCTCCCACAACACCAGCATGACAAGATATTGCGGGTAGGTGAGCTTGAGCGGTTCCAGCAGCGGCCGATACGCGGCAGTCATCGCGCGCGAGGTCGCGTACAAGGCAAAGCATAGCTGGTTGCCCAGCAGGAGGGACGGACTAAGCATGGGGCCGGCCCGACAACCGGGGTTTCAACACGTCACTATCATGCAGTAACGGCCATCCCGTAAAAAGCGGCGCAGTTGTCCCAGAGAATCTTGCGCTTGTCGTCCTCGGTGATCGGCAGCTTCAGGAAGGTGTCCGACGAATGCGGGAACTGCGCATCCACATGCGGGTAGTCGGTGGAGAAAATGATGTTGTCGCTTCTGCCCAGATAGTCGATCGCGTATTTCAGCGGACTCTCTTCGCAGTCCACCGAAACGCAGCACTGGCGCTTGAAGTATGCGCTGGGCTTCATGGTGGTATCGGGTGCGCAGACGTCGGCGAACAGCTCCCAGTGCTCGTCCAGCCGCCACAGCAGCCACGGCAGCCAGCTGCAGTTGCCTTCGAGGAAAGCCGCGCGCAACCGCGGATGCCGTTCCAGCACGCCGCCGGCGCAGAATGCGCCCAGCGCCATCATCTGTTCCAGCGGGTGCGAGTACGTATGCAGCAGCAGGAAGTTCGGCTCGAACTGCTCGCCCGCCTGGCGCGCGCCCGAATTGGCCGACTCGTGAAACCCGATCGGCACGTCGAATTCCACCAAGGTGGCCCACAGCGGATCGTAGTAACGGTCGTGCCAGTTTCTGCCGTTGACGATGTTCGCCCGCAGGAATACGCCGCGAAAGCCGAGTTCCGTCATGCAGCGCCGCGCCTCCTTCACCGCATCGTCGATGTTGAAGGGTGAGATCATGCCCACGCCGACCAGGCGGTCCGGATCGCTCTTGCAGAAGTCGTACAGCCAGTCGTTATAGGCCCGGGCCAGAGCGGCGGCGAGCGGCGGATCCATGTTGGGTTCCGCGAGCGCGTGCAGTCCGCGCGTGGGGTAAAGCGTCGCGACATCTATGCCTTCAAGGTCCATTGCCTCGAGCTGGACCGCGGCGGACCAGCCCTTGTCGTGGTAGTAGCGATAGCGCTGCTCGTCCCGCTTGAATGTCTTTCCGGTGCCGATGAGGCTGACCACCGGCACCGGCGGCATGCCCCAGGGCGCGCCGCCCGGGTGCACCATGCGCAGGTCCCGCACCATGTTGTTCAGGCCGATCGGGGCAAGGTGCCTGAATTTTGCATCCGTATACCGCTGCCAGAGATCCGGCGGCTCCATGATATGCAGGTCGCTGTCCAGAATTCGGAATCCGTTGCGTGCCATCAGCTGCTCCTTCCGTCTGCGCCGTTCAGGACCGTGCCGGGTTTTGCGCGCGTAGCTCGCCCGCGAAATCGGCAAGTCCCCTGGCTACGTTGTATTGCGGCGCGTAACCGAGGTCTTCGCGCGCACGGGTCAGATCGAGCATCTGTTCGTGGACCCAGTACGGACCGATCACGGCCTTGGGAAGAATATCCGCCTTCGACCCGGGCACCGCGGCGATGATCGATGCGGCCACCTCCGCCGGCGTGGAGAGCTGTCCGGACCCGATGTTGTAAACACCGTGCTTCAGGGGTTTCTCGCAAGCGAGGACAACTCCCATCGCGACGTCCTTCGCGTAAACATGGTCGTTGATAGTGATGATGCCCGGGTCGAGTTTCACCGGTTTGCCAGCGAGCGCCGTCGTCAGCGCGTCGTGCATGGCAATGCCCGCGAAATCCCCGCCCAGATAATGACCGCGGCCATATATCTGGGCAAAGCGCAGTATCGCAAATTCGATGCGGTACTCCTTGGCAAACGAGACCAGCAGGCGCTCCGACGCGATCTTGCTCGCGAGGTAGAAAATCTCGCCGGCGAGCGGATGGTCTTCCTTGATGGGCGCATCGACCGGCGCCTTGGGCGCAAGGTCCCAGTTGTAGACGCCGAAGGTGCTGGCGAACAGAAACCGCTTAACACCGGTCAGCCGGGCTGCCTCTATCAATGCAAGGCATCCGTCGACATTGGCCCGCACGCCGGCATACGGACGCTGGCTGAGCGAATCGCCGATCAGGTAGGCGGTATGGACGATGGTGTCGATCTTGCCATTCTGTATCGTCTCTATCAGTGCCGACAGGTCCTGCACGTCTCCGACCGCGAGAGGACAGTCGCCCGCCACCGATGCGATATAGGCGCGGTTGGGGGACCGGTCGAACAGCGTGGCGCGATGCCCGCGTTCGGCAAGCAGCCGGGCGACGTTGCAGCCGACCAGGCCGGCGCCCGTCACGAGTACATTCATGTCGCTCTCCCTGCCCGTTATTTGGGAACCACGCCGAGTTCTTTCATCATCGGCATCATGTCGATGTACACCCAGCGTTCCGCGAGCTTGCCACCGACTACGCGAAAGATCTCCACGCCCCGGGCCACGAACTTGCGGCCGGTGGGCGCCGCGCCCATGAACGGATTCTTATGCGTGATGCCGCAGGCGATGCGTGCGACAACCGTGTCGCCTTCCGCAACAAGATCCTCTATCTCTATGGTCAGGTCCAGATGCTCGTGCAGGCCCACAGCGAGTTTTTTCACGCCTTCGATGCCCTTCACCGGAAACGGCGAGGCGGTGTTGTAGACATCCCGGAAATCCGCCGCAAACAACTCGTCGACGACTTCCAGCTTGCCCTGATTTTCGACTTCATCGTAAAACCGGCGCACCAGGCTCTTGTTCTGCTCGGACATGGCTATCTCCCAGGGTTTTGGCAAGGCGTCGTCGTGGATCGGCGAGCGCCTGCCCGTTCGACAATCAAAGGTCGGAATGCGTGCTGATGTACTTCGCTGATTTCTCCGGATCGACGCCGCTTGCGCGCAGGTTGACGCCGGCGGCCTCTTCCTGGCGCTGATAGGTAACGACGTACCCGGAACCGTTGCCCCAGCCACGGTTGATGCCCTCAACGACGATCTGCTCCACCAGGTTGCTCACGAGCAGAGGCACGTTGTGCTGGCGCCCAAGCGCGGTCGCCAACCCGAGATCCTTGCGCAGCAGGGTCAAGGTGAATACCGTCGGCTCGTATACGCCCGGGAACACCGCGGCCGGAATCTCTTCGTGCATCATCTGCATCCGGCCGACCAGCCCGCGACGGACCGAATCCCACACGGTTTTCACGTCGACGCCGGCCTTGACCCCCAGGGTCAGTCCTTCGGCAATCGCCTGCGTGACGCCGCAACCTATCATCTGGTGCACGAGCTTGCAGATGCAGCCCGCGCCGACGTCGCCGGCATGGATGATCTGGTCGCCGTAGGCCTTGAGTATCGGCAGGATGCGCTCGTACACGGCGCGCTCCGCGCCCACCATGATTTCATGGATGCCGGATGCAGCCCCCGGTTTCCCGATGCTGACCGGCGCATCGACAGCCCAGGCCTCCTTCTTCCGAAACTCCGCGGCAATCTTCCGGATGAGATCCGGCCCGCCGGTGGAAATATCGACATAGACCCCGCCCTTGCGGATTCCCTGGATGATGCCCTGCGGGCCCAGGGCCGCGGTTTCCACATCCTGCGGCGTGGGCAGCGCGGTGAACACCACATCGGACATGCGCGCCACCTCCGCCGGCGAGTTCGCGGTTTTCGCGCCCCTGGCGACGAACGGCGCGCGTGCCTCTTCGCTGATGTCGTGGACCACCATGGGGAAACCGGCGGCCTGTATATGCGCCGCAACCGGTCCGCCCATCTTGCCGACACCTATGTAGCCTATCGTATCCATCGGGTGCAGCCTCCAGCGTAGGGGTTTTATGCGGCCGCCCGGCTATCAGGCGCGAACCAATCTGTCTGCGGATAGTCTGTAGCCAACCGAAACTGCGTGCGCACCAGCCAAGGCTTGCTCCCCTGCGGGAAACAAGCCAGTGACTTGCCCGCGTCAATCCACTGCGTCAATCCACTGCGTCAATCCACTGCGTCAATCCACTGCGTCAATCCACTGCGTCAATCCAGTTTGAGGCCGATGTCGCGGATGATTTTTCCCCATATCTCCGAGTCGGAGCGGATCAGTTCGGCGAACTGCTGGGGCGTGCGCGGCAGGATCTCGAATCCCAGCCCTTCCAGCCTGTCCTTGATGTCCTTCATGTCGAGGATCTTCACCAATTCCGCATTGATCCTGTCCACGACGGGACCCGGGACGCCGGGCGGGCCAAGCAGGCCCAGCCAGACGCCCGTCTCGAAACCCGGAAAACCGAGTTCCTTCAGGGTAGGTACTTCCGGGATGGCGGTTGCACGCTGCGGGCCGGTAACCGCAAGCATCTTGAACCGTCCCTTGCCAAGGTTACCCTTGTAGGCAGCGAAACCATCGATGACGAAATTCACGTCGCCTGAAAAAAGTGCTTGCGAGGTACCCGCGCTTCCCTTGTATGGAACGTCGAGAAACTTGACACCCGATTGAATGCTCAGGCGCTCGCCAATCAGACGCGTTTTCAGGGTGCCCCAACCGAAAGTGTATTTTCCCGGTGCGGTCTTGGCCAGCGCCATCAGCTCGGCCATCGAATTCGCGGGCAGGGTCGGGTGCCCGAAAACGATCACGTAGGAATTCGCCAAGCCGGCAATCGGGGTGAAATCCTTGAGCGGGTCGTAGGGAAGCTTCTGATAGGCAAACTGGTGCATCGTGAGAGCGGCATCTATGGTCACGAGGAGCGTGTAGCCGTCCGGGGCAGCCTTCGAGACGAACGCGTTGCCGATGATGGTATCGGCGCCGGGACGATTTTCCACGATGACCGGCTGACCCCAGGCATCCGACATTTTCTGACCGATGATCCGCGCAAGGAAATCGGCGGGTCCTCCAGCAGGAGTCGGCACCACGATCCGCACAGGCTTGTTCGGGAATGCCGCCGTCTGCGCATAGGCCGGAAATGGTGCTGCGCCCAGAATCAGGAGCGATAGCAAACCGGGAAAAACTTTCATCGATGTCTCCTCCAGGGATCAGAACTTACCGTAGCACACAAATCAATTGTGAACAATGCGATTGGCCGGGTGCGCAGCCTGCCATCCTTCCCCGGAAAGACCTGTTGGGTAAACCTATTCGATTTGCGCGCCGGATTCGCGAATGACCCTGGCCCACTTCTCGGTATCGGACTTCATCAACGCAAGCATCGCTTCGGGCGTGGTGCCGAGCGGTTCGATGCCGTGGCTGCGCAGCGTGTTTCTGAAATCGGGGTTGGCGGCGACCTTCGCCACTTCCTGGCTCAAGGTATTGATGATGGCGGCCGGGGTGCGCGCCGGCGCCAGCATGCCGAACCACGCGTTCAGTTCGAATCCCGGCGCGCCCGACTCCGACATGGTCGGCAATTGCGGCGCATAGCTGGAGCGCTCGCGCGTGGTGATGGCGAGCATTTTGACTTTCCCCGCTTTGGAGAACTGCAATGCCGATGGAATGCCCGTGAACATGATGTTCACCACGCCGCCGAGCAGGTCGTTCAGCGCCGACGGGCCGCCCTTGTACGGCACATGGACCATGCTGGTCTGAGTCATGGTCTTGAGCAATTCCATACCGAGATGGTGCTGCGTGCCCTGGCCGGCGGAGGCATAGTGAACCTTGCCTGGATTGGCCCTGGCATGCGCGATCAGTTCACCCAGGGTACTGGCGGGAACCGACGGGTGGGCCACCAGGATCATGTCCACGCGCGCGAGCGCGCTGATGGGCGTGAAATCGGCGTACGGATCGTAGGGCAGTTTCTTGTAAAGGGTCGGATTGACCACTAACTGGCTGTCCACCGCCATGAACAGCGTGTAGCCGTCGGGCGCCGCCTTGGCGACGATGCCCGCTGCAACGATGCCGTTCGCGCCCGCCTGGTTGTCGATCACCACCTGCTGCCCCAGCGATTTCGCGAGGTGCCCCGCAAGGGTGCGTGACACGATGTCCGTCACGCCGCCCGCCTGCTGCGGCAGCACCACGCGTATGGGTTTGGCCGGATAACGCTCATCCGCGGCATTCGCCCCGCCATGCAGCGCCAACGCCGCAAGTGCGGCGCCCAGCGACAGCGCGCGGAGGGTGTAACTCAACTCGATCGAGGGCATGTCTCCTCCTTGATATTCAGGACTGCTTCGCCGCGGCTTCGTCCCGTTCGCGGAACACCGCCTTCGCGGCGGCCACCGAGCCCACCATGGCCGGCACGCCGCAATAGGGCAGGATATGGATCAGGGCTTCGAGTATCTGCTCGCGCGGTACGCCGACGTTCAGCGCACCGCCGACGTGCTGCTTCAGCACGTCGAGGCGATTCTGCGATGCGAGCAGCACCAGCGTAAGCAGGCTGCGCGTCTGTATCGGCAGATCCGGCCTGGACCATACTGCTCCATAGGCGAATTCAGTGACCAGTTCCTGCACTGCGAGATCGATCGGGTCCTCGGTGGCGAGCACTCTGTCGGTGTGCGTTTTGCCGAGCAGGCGCGAACGCAGTTCGCGTCCCTTGTCGAATGCTTCAGTACTCATCGTGCGCCTCCAAGGCTGTATTGATCGAACCGGTCTGGCGTATCAGGTCGGCAAAACAATCGCTCCTCCATCCGGGTTCCGGCGTGCCTTCACGATCGGGCACCTCGTTGCCGGCCAGCAGCGATACATCGGTCATCTTGCTCATGTTGCAGTTTCCTCCCCGCAGTTTCCTTCACCCGCAGTTTCCTTCACCCGCAGTTTCCTACATTATCCAACCCTGTTCAGTTGCGCACCGGGGCTTGCGTTCCACTGTGCTTCTGCGGGCTTGCATCGAATCAGCGCCGGCTTATTGCGGTTTGATTCCAAGTCGTCGGATCAGCGCACTCCAATGCTCCTGGTCCTTCTGGGCGAATGCGCGCAACTCATCCGGCGTGCTGGAGCGCGCCTCCAGACCGCGTGCCTGCAGGGCGTCGCGGACCTCCTTCCTGTCCAGCAAACGAACGAAATCGCCATTGAGTTTGCTCAACACCGGCTCGGGTGTGCCGGCCGGCGCAAACAGGGCGAACCACACGTTCATTTCGAAATCGGGGAGTCCCTGCTCGGCAACGGTCGGCACGTCCGGAAACCCCACAGTTCGCTTTTTCCCGGTGGTAGCGAGCAGTCGCATCTTGCCCGCCTTCACGTGCGGTGCGGCGCTCGACTCGGTGGTGAATAGCACCTGCGCCTCGTCGGTAAGCAGCGCGGTGATGGTCTGCGGCCCGCCCTTGTACGGAATGTGCGCGAGATCCACGCCGGCCTGTACCTTGAACTGTTCCGCGCCCAGGTGCGGCGAGCCGCCGACCCCGGTGGATGCATAGTTGATGCAGCCGGGCTGCTGCCGGGCAAGCGCGATGAGTTCGCGCACATCGCGCGCGGGAACCGACAGCGACACCACCAGCACCTGCCCTGCGACCGCTACCAGCGTAATCGGTGCAAAGTCGCGCCGCCAATCATAGGGAAGCTTCGCGTGCAAGGAGGGGTTGATGGTGAGCGGGCCATCCGTCCCCAGGTAAAGCGTGTAGCCGTCCGCGGGCGATTTGGCGGCCAGCTCGGTGGCGATGATGCCGCTCGCGCCGGGACGGTTGTCGAGCACCAGAGGCTGGGACCACAGTTCGCCTGCGTACTGCGCGAGAATGCGCAACAGCACATCCGCGACACCGCCCGGCGGATACGGCAGCAGGACTTTGACCGGACGCGCCGGAAAGACTTGTGCGGCCGCGGGCACCATCGCTGTGGCGCAGCTCAAAGCCAGCGCGAGCGCATACCACCATGACCTGAACGAATATCCGAAAACGTTTTGCATCGGCTGGATCCCCCTCCGGATCCCCCTCATCGAGTCCGCGCCTGCCACCCGCTCAACCTGGCGGCCAACAGCCTTGCTCCCGGTAGTACTTGATTGCCCCCGCATGGTAGTCGCAGGGGACCGGCCGTGCCATCGATTCGGTCGTGAGCGCGCTGTAGTCCGCCAAAGCATTCGCCAGGTCGGGCCTGCCTTCGGCCAGGGTACGCGCGATCCGGTAGACAGTCTCCTCCTCGATGCGCGCACCGACGAGCAGCGGCAGATCGTAGGCGAGCACCTGCACCGGTTCGCGAACGCCGGTCAGTCCGGATCGAGGCAAGGTTTCCAGCGCAAATGTTTCGGGAACGATGCGCTGCATGGCCGCGATGGCTGCTGCTCCTGTCGTCAACGACAGCATGCGCAGACCCCCCGACTGCCTGTCCGCTTCGGCAACACGGCCCGCACCGGGCGAGGAATAGAAAGCGTCGGCGCGACCCTCGAGCAGGGCATCGATTCCGCCATTCGCGTTTGCGACCTCGATCGTAATGACGTCTTCCAGCGACAGACCGCCATTGGCGAGGATGGCGCGCACCAGGCGTGTCATCGACGTCATCGCGGAAAAACCGTAGCTCACGCGCTTGCCCTTCAGGCCGGCGATCGTGTGTATGCCTGAATCCGCCCGCACGAACAGACCGGTGCGATTGGGAAAGAGCACGCAGATCGCGCGCAGGTTCTCCTGCCTGCGACCGGCGAACACCCCGTCTCCACGCAACGCCTCAGCCACCTCCAGCACGTTGGCAATGCCCAGTTCCAGTCCGCCGTCGTTGACCTGCGGCAGCAGCACCGACTGACCCGAAGTCGGCCTCGCCTCCGCGCGAAAAGGACTGTTCCGGTTCAACAGATCTGCCAGCGCCCTCCCGGCAGCGTTGCCGACCGATCCTTCGGCGCTCGTGCCGATACCGAGGATTGGTGACGCGCTCATTGTGCCTTGATCCCTATGGCCTTGATCAGGGCGGAAAAACGCTCCTGCTCCTTCTGTATCAGCGCCCTGAACTCTTCCGGCGAGTTCGAAGCGGCATCGAAGCCGCGGGAGATGATCGCCTCCCGCAATTCCCTGCTCTGTATCGCTTTCCCCCAGTCAGCATTGATTTTTTGCACTATCGCATCCGGCGTGCCCGCGGGGGCGAACAAGCCGAACCACACGTCCCTGTCGAAATCCGGCAAGCCGGATTCCGCGATGGGCGGCACGTCGGTCAGCAGGGTGGAACGCTTCTTCGCCGTAGTGCCGATCGCACGCAGCCGTCCCGCCTTGATCGTTGGCGCGGCAGTCGATTCGCCGAGAAAGAACATCGAAACCTCGCCGGCAAGCACCGCCGTCATGCCCTGCTGGCCGCCTTTGTAAGGCACATGCAGGATATCCGCTCCGGACAGCGATTTGAACAGCTCGGCGTTCAGGTGCGGGTAACTGCCCGCGCCCGCCGAAGCGTAGGTGAGCTGGCCGGGCTTCTGCTTTGCCAGTGCTACGAGTTCCTGAACATTGCGCGCGGGAAGGCCAGGGTGAACAACCAGCACCATGTTCATCGACGCAACCACACTGATAGGCGCGAAATCGCGTTTCCATTCGTAGGGAAGCTTGAGAAACAGACTGGGCAGGACCGTGATGATCTCGGGCGCAGTGAGAAACAGGGTGTAGCCATCCGGCGTGGATTTCGCCGCCAGTTCCGCGCCGACGATACCGCTGGCGCCGGTCCGGTTGTCCACGACGACCTGCTGCGACCACATTTCGCCCAGTTGCTGGCCCACCACGCGCATGACGATGTCGCCGGCGCCGCCCGCCGGATAGGGAACGATCACTCTTACCGGTTTGTTGGGCCAGGCCTGGCCCCAGGCCGGCGACCCGGACGTCACACATGCCGCCACGGTCACGATGGCGAGGGCAACGCTGTGAAGAAAAGCATGCATGAACGTCTCCTTGTTCGAGTTCGGGCCGCCTCCGCTGCGCCACCGCGCGCATGATGCGCGACTCATGTTCCCGGGCTCCGGGCGCGCTCAGCGCGTGCGAGGCAGATCCTTGGGGTCGACGACCAGGGCAGACCAGTCGTCGGCGTCCATGTAGTCCGCCCAGCGCCCGTAGAAGCCGCGCATGTTCTGTTCGCTCGACTGGTCCTGGTCCAGATCGACCACCACGCCGGGCAGCGTCAGGCCGTCATATTCCGGATTTCGTATTCCTCTTCCCAGTCCCTGCGAGTAATTGTAGGCATGTTGTCGCGCGATCACGCCGCGGCTGGCGGCATGCGCGTAGTTCCAGTTTTCCATGTCGTCCTGCTCGGTCATTCCGGCGGGGCCGGAGTAGCGGACATAGAAATCGATCATGTAGTTCTTCACTTCCTGCGGCGCTTTCTTGTCGACCAGGAACCAGCGCCATGCTTCGGTCTGATGCACACCGCTTGGATGGCAGACGGCAATCGCCCGGGGCTGCCTCGGAATCAGGCCGGTGTTGGGAAAAATCTCGCCCGGACTGCCGATCAGGCGCCCCAAATCACCGCGCTTCTCGCGCTTTCTTGCCTCGCATTCCCGGAAGTACTCGGAAACGACGGGCGAGTCCTGGTAGGACAACGGGGTTTCGACGTCCCGCGGCAGGATGTAGACGCCTCCCGTGTGCCCGAACTCAGGGAAGCAGGCCTGCATGTAGCGGGAAATGGTCCGCTCCTCGGTATCGCGACGGCCCTTCATGCCGGGCCGTGTGCCGGCCAGGTTGACCGAAGCATGACTGATGGTGGCGTGGTAGCGATCGCCGCAGAAATTCTCGGCGTGAAATTTCCAGTTGCACGGGATTTTCCATTTCTGCACGCCGCCGAGCACTTCCGTTTCGCCTTCTGTTCCGTCCCACGCGTCCAGGGTCAAATCGAAATACAACCGGTACTCGCCGAGATAGTCTAGGAAGCCCGGTGCGTTTCCGTCCCAGGTGGCCCAGATCGTGCCTTTGTAATTGAATACCTGCGCCGCCTGCACCAGACCCAATCCGGCCATGTCCAGCTTGTTTTGATACGCCTCCTTCAGCAGCGGCACGGAGTATAAGGTCCCATCCAGCCGGTACGCCCAGGCGTGGTAGGAGCACACGAAGTCCTTGGCATTGCCCTCGTCGTAACGGCAGATTTTCATTCCCCGGTGCCGGCAGGAGTTGAGCAGCACCCGGATTTTCCCGGTGTCGTCGCGACACATGACCACCGCCTCCTCGCCCATGCGGGAGGAAAAGAAATCGCCCTTTTGGGGAATCTGGCTTTCGTGCCCGACAAACAGCCACGCCCTGCCGAATACCTTTTCGAGTTCTTCCTGGTAGATGTCTTCGTTGACGAAAATCTCGCGTTGCACCCGACCCGACACTGCGTCGACCAGCCGGTCCTGGTATTTGCCGCCGCTCGATTTCCCGCCTCTTGGCTTTCTGCTCTTTGCCTTCATGTCCATGAAGATCGCCTCTTTATGCGGAACATTATGCGGAACACTATGCGGAACACTATGGGGGATCACTATTTATTCGTCATTCCCGCGAAAGCGGGAATCCATCTCCATGATTACATGGGTTCCCGCCTCCGCGGGAACGACAAAATTTGAATTCATAGAGGTGCCCTATGGTGTAGATAGCACTACAGAAAAAAACTCAGGTTCTTCGCCAGCAGCACATTCTGGTCCAGCATGACCTTGCGTTTGCGGATCTTCCAGCCGTCCGCAGTCAGGATCAGGCTGTCCTCCTTCTTGCCCACCAGCACATCGGTCTCGGTTTCGAGACGGTTTCGATAGACCAGAAACCGGTACCTGACCTCGACCTGCTCGGGTCTGCGGCAGTCCGGGTGTATCGCGCCCAGGCGCACGTTGGTCACCAGGTGGCTGGTGCGCGACAACGGCTCCTCTGCCCAGTGCACGCCTGTCTGGATCTGCCGCACCCTGCGGGCAAGCCCGCCCTTGTTTTCCTCGAACCAGGATATTTCTTCGTGCGGCCGGGAGTATTCCGCCGCCCGCTGGTCGTGGCGCACGTTCTTGCGCAAGGGTACCCAGTAATGCAGGTCGTCCGCGAACAGCGCGAGCCACTCGTCGAGCCGGTAATCGTCCAGGCATTCCGCTTCCGCATACAGGAACTGTTCGACCTCGATCAGCAGCGCAAGCGTCTGGGGATCGGAAACCATGCGTGTCATCGCTGCCCTTTCCTCACCTCGTACCCTTCTCAGTGAGGGATGACTCATCCGCCGTCGCAGACGCGGTCAGCACCTCCGGACCGGATTCGGTGACCAGCACTGTATCCGCGCGGTGTATTGTGCCGATATTCGCGCCGCCACCCGGACTGCTGAGGCGCGTGCGGACCACCAGCGCCATGCCTGATATCAGCGCGCTCGTATCGCCCGGAACCAGCCAGGGCGCCTGCTGCATGTCCAGACCGATGCCGCTGCCCAGTCCATCGGCCTCCGGTAATGCGAATCCGGCAGCACGGGCGAGGCGCTGCGCCTCGGCAAGAATATGCGCAACCGTTGCGCCGGGTCGCATCAGACCGAGGATGCCTGCGTGCACGTCCGCCGCCCGGCGCAGTTCCCGGGATTCGGCTTCCGGCGCGCCCGTGCGCAACATCGTCCGGCCGCATACTGTCCGCTGGCCAGCATAGGGCGGGGAGATTTCTATGGCGAATGCAGAGTTCCCGGCAGAAGCCGACTTTGCGGCCGAAGCCGATTGTGACGGCGGCGACAACTGCGCCGGGAGCGGCAATCCGAACGCACACAGCACCTGCACCAGTTCGCGATTCATGATGTCCGCCCCGGCGCGCCGCGCAGCCAGAGTCGCGCCTGCCGCGATATGCGGCGCCGAGCACAGACCCGATTCGAATGCGTTTTGCGCGTGCGCCACGGCACGGCGGGCAATGACCGCGCTGCGCCGCAGGTTTGGCGCCGCGCCATTCGTGCCGACCGAAGCGTGGTAGTGATTCCAGAACGCGCCGTCAACGTCGGCGAACGACGTGCCGGCCAGTTTCGAATGAATGTCCTGATGGATTGAATTGAACATGTGCACTCCACCCACCACGCCCACCCGCGGCAACGCGGCACCGCCTGATTCGGCAAGCAGTTCGGCGCACAACTCGCCCGGGTGATACGTGCCTGCGTAGTGATCGGCAATGGCGCTCTGCCGGACCCGTATCAGATAGGCCGAGTGGTGCAGGCCGAAAGCGAGCACCACGTCGCCGTGTCGCGGCACGATGGCGAGGCCGTACATCGCATACATATCGAAATCGGTGAGGTAACGCACCGCCCCCGGCGACAGGATGTCGTCGGAATACGCGATCAGCAGGTCCAGCCCGCATGCGTCCATCACCTCGCGCCGCAACGCGTCTATTCTCGAACGGAAGATTCGTTGTTCCATATTGTCCTCTGCGTCCTCTGCGTCCTCAGACTGCGGGAATCGCGCTTTGCGGTTCGGTGAGCACTTCCAGGCCGGTCTCGGTGATGCGCACGTAGTCGCCTGTCATCACCAGGGAATGACGGTACGGCAGGTAGATCATGGGATGCAGCGCCATGGTCATGTCCGCCTGCAGTTCGGAGGCGCTGGCCGACGTCAGGAACGGCCCCTCGTCCAGCGCAATGCCGCAACCATGGCCGATACGATGCACCCCGCCCATGTCCATGGTTGCGAGCGGCGATCTTGCGACCAGCGCGCTCACGCCCGCCACCACGTCCTTCGCCCTCACACCGGGCTTCATCAGCGACTTGGCGAGCGCCAGCGCGCCCAGCGACAGGCGCTCCAGATCGGCCCACTCGCGGCCGTTCCCGCCGACAAAGCACATGCGGTTCGCCTGGCTGAAATAGCCATTGATCCGCGGCGACAACTCCACCGACACGATGTCGCCGTCGGCCAGAACGTCATCCGAAGGCGGATGCGGCCAGAAGCTGCCGGGACCGCGGCAGAACGAGATGTGCAGATCATGAGCACCCGCGTTCTGCATCGCATACCAGATCTCGCTCCACAGGTCCCGTTCGCTCACGCCGGCCCGGGCGGTGGCGAAGAATGCCTGCGCGCCCGCGTCGGCGAGCTTGCCGGCCTGCCGCAGCATCCCGATCTCCGCAGCGCTGCGAATGGTGCGCACTGACAGCAGCGCGCCGCCGGCGTCAACCAGTTCGGTGGCGGGCGCCGCCGCGCGAATGGCCTCAAGCACGCGGCGAGGCAGCACATCCATCGCCGTGAAGCCCATGCATTCGCCCCCGGCTATGCCCAGCCGCTTGTCGCTCTGGATGCGTGAACTCAATAACCCCAGCGCTGCGTCGATATCGCCGGCGGCACGCACGTCGCCGACCCACGACATGCTGCGCGCCCGCTCCAGATCCCAGGCATCGGTGATCACGAGCACCGGTTCCCCCCCGCTCAGGGGCAGGTAGAGCAGTGAGGCCGAGGCAGGACTGTCATAGCCGCACAGGTAGCGTATCGCGTGGTCGCGGTACCAGTTGCGCGTTCCCTGCACCAGCACGGCATCGACAGCCAGCGGTTCCAGGGCCTGCTTCAGGCGCGCGAACCTTGCGGCGTACTCCTCGTCCGGGAACGGACGAACCAACAACTGTGCTGCAGGCCCCGCCCCCGCCGTGGCGCTCATGACAGCACCACGTCGGCAAGCATGGCGCTGCCTTTTTCGGCGATCTCGGCGGCGAACTGCACGCCGCACCCGGGGCAGTGGTACACGCGCAGGCTGCACTGCGTCTTGTCGTCGGCGGGGAACAGCGGCCCGGCATCGAGCAGCGGCCCCTCTTTCAGGATCGCGGATTGCTTCGGGTCGGTGCCGGCCGCGCCGAGGTTCGTCCCGCAACCACGACAGACCGTTATGTACTCGCCGCCTGACTCGACCCGTTCCAGGTATTCGCCCAGCCGTCCCACACGCTTGCCGTCCTTGAGTTTCGCCAATGGTTTCGCCAATGGGTTCGCCAACGGTTTCGCCAAGTCTTTCGCCGAAACCGCCCGGCCGCCGCTGCCCGACAATCGCGTGGCGCGCAGGCTGGCGCGGCACGCGCCTGTCCCCGCTTCATCAACACGGGTATGCGCAGCATCCAGCAGCACCCCGTACACGCGTTCGGCTTCGCCTGCCGACAACAGCGCCGCCTGCACGTCGGCGAGCACGCGGGCCGGGTCGCGTTCCATGGGATCGCCGTAGCCACCGCCACCGGTGCAGCGAAAATAGAACAGGTCGCCGCGCGCCAGGGTCAGTTGCGGAATGCCGCTAGGCAGTGGCTCGATTCGATCTGCTACTTCCTCCACGCGGTTTACTTGCGTGATCGCCTGATCGCCGGGGTCCCCCGGCGCGCGCGGCACCATGCCCCAGAAATTACTCGAGCCGGGCAGCCCGCCGTACAGCCCTTCGGCATTGGCGACCGTGATGCCGTTGGAGGTCAAGGTCAAATTCATCTGGTCGGTATCGTAGACCATGAACATTTCCTCCAGTCCCGCGCCGCCACGAAACTTGCCGGCGCCGGGCGAATCCTCGCGTTGTCGCCGGAACATGTACAGGACCGGATGGTTGGCTTCGTGGGTCTCGATATTCGGTATCGACATGGTGGGGCTCACCTGGTTGCCGGCGGTGTCGGTGCCGTCGCGATGTGCAACCGCGCCGCAGCCACCCGCGCCGCCGTCCATGTTGAGGTAACCGTAATAATCGCCGAACTGGTTCTTTCCCGACATTATCGCAATCGGCACCGCGCCTTCCCAGATCGCCATGGCCTCCTGCCAATAGGCGTCGCTTGCCCCCAGCAGCTTGGACAGGCACAGTTGCGCCGCGTTGCGGATCGACCACATCGTGCCCGTTCCCCCTTTGCTGACCGGAGCCGGCAGCTTCGCGTTGCACAGACTGCCGTCCGGCGCGGTGATCGTCACCGGTCTGAGCAGGCCCGCATTCCACGGCATGTCGTAGGCGATCCAGGGCAGCAGCACGCCGAACACGCCGGCCCAGGCGCCACCGATGCAGCAGTTGATGAAGCCCGGCGCCTGCTCGCTCGACCCGGTGAAATCGAAGTGCAGGGAGTCGCCCTGTTTGGTCACCGTCATCACGATGCGGTATATGCCCTGCGTCAGGCCGTCGTGATCCTGCCGATCGACATGGCGGAACGTGCCGTCGGGCAACTCCCGCAGCCGCGCGCGCAGGCGGCGCTCCGAATAATCGAGCAGTTCGCCCATCGCGGCTTTGACCACCCCCGCTCCGTAGCGCTCGCACATCTCGACCACACGCTTGCCGCCGACGTTGTTCGCAGCGATCTGCGCCTTCAGGTCGAGCGCAACGCGCGGCTGGCGGATGTGGTTGAACAGCATGGTCCAGATGTCTTTTCTCACCACGCCGGCTTCGATGAAGCGCATCGGCGGCAGCCGCATGCCCTCCTGATAGATGTTGCGCGCGCCTATGGTGAATCCGCCGGGAATCATGGCGCCCACATCCAGGTGGTGGCAGTGGCAGGCAGTCCAGGCCACCAGCTCGCCGTTGTGATACACGGGCGCGGCAATGATGATGTCCGACTGATGCATGGCGCCGCGATGCGGATCGTTGACAATGAAGGCGTCGCCCTCACCGATGCCGGGATTGTCGGCACACTCCGCCATGATGGCGCGCACCGCGAACTGCATCGGCGCCACGTGCGGAATGACGTTCGAGCCCATGGCCACGAAGTCGCCGCGCGCATCGAAT
Source organism: Betaproteobacteria bacterium (assembly GCA_009693435.1). Next base: position 41,381 of record SHXF01000024.1, read on the forward strand.
AACGCCGTGGCGAAATCCTGCACCTCGGTCACCACCGGCGAAGACGAAGCCTGGATCAGGATCACACCCATCTCTTCGGCGGCCTGCCAGAATTTGTGGCGCAGCACTTCGAAGGTGACGGCATCGACGGCCGCCCGGTCGCCGGCCCGGTCACCCACCTGGTCGACCAATGCCGCCCGATTCATCTGACTGCCCATTTCGCCCATGGCCTACGCTCCAAATGCAAACACGAGGTTGCCGAATTCGTCGATCACGACAGTCTGTCCGGGGTGGACGACCATGGTGTTGCCATCGTACTCCACCACCGCGGGCCCCGGAATCCGGTCGCCGCTCATCAGGTCGATGCCGGCATAAATCGGCACGCCTTCGTTCGCCGCGCCATTGAAGTGCACGGTGCGCTTCGCTTTCGGCGCCAGCGCCTGCAGAGCGCGGCCCGGTGCTTTAGAAAAGTCGGGTTTGGTCATCTGTCCCGTCGCCTCCGCCCGGAACGTGACCATTTCTATGCCCGCTGCGCGGTGCGCGGTGCCGGGTCCGAAGAAACGTTCGTAGGCCGCGATAAAGCGCTCGTAGATCGTCTCCACGTCCGCCTGCGTGTTCACGTCCGATGGCACCTTGACATTGATCGAATGGACCTGGCCAATGAAGCGCATGTCGATGGCACACTCGACCAGAATGTCTTTTTCGGCGACGCCCCATTCGCGCACCGTCGTCGTCGCGCGATGCTTGACATCGCCCAGCGACTCTGCAACATCCTCGATCCTGATCGGCTCGGCCAGCGCGCGGGATTGCGCAACGGTATGGCGCAGGTCCGAGGACATCAAGCCGAACGCGGACAGCGCGGTGGCCATGCCGGCGCCGGGAATGACGACCCTGGGCACGCCGATCTCCTGGCCCAGCACGCCCGCGTGGATCGGGCCGCCGCCGCCGAACGCCATCATGGTGAAGTCGCGCACGTCGTAGCCCCGTTCTATGGTGACCTTGTGGATGAGGTCCGCCATATGGCTGATCACCACGCGGAAAATGCCATGCGCCGCCTCGGCCACGCTGATGCCCAGCGGCTTCGCTACGTGTTCCTCGACCGCCGCAAGCGACAGGTTCCTGTCCACCTTCATGCGCCCACCGAGAAAATTCTCCGCGTTCAGGTAGCCCAGCACCAGAAAGGCGTCGGTCACCGTCGGCTGCGTGCCGCCGCGGCCGTAGCAGGCCGGGCCGGGCTCGGCCCCGGCGCTGTCCGGACCGACCTTGAGCACGCCCTCCACCACCCGGGCAATGCTGCCGCCGCCCGCGCCAATCGCGGTGATATCGATGGTGGGCGCGGCGATGCGCCAGCGCGATTCGAACGGCGCAAGCCGCGGTGTCAGCGGAAAGTTTTCCATCACAGGCTGGCCGCGATACACCAGGCTCACTTCGAAGCTGGTGCCGCCCATGTCTATGGTGATGAGGTTCGGATAGCCCAGCACGGCGCCGCAATGGCGCGCGCCGAGCACCCCCGCTGCGAGTCCCGACAGCATGGTCGTCACCGCCGTCTTCGGCGCAGCAGAACCGGGCACGAGGCCGCCGTCGGACTGCATCAGCAGCATCGGGTGCCTGAATCCGGAGGATGCCAGCGAATCCTGCAACGCGTGGACGTAACGGTCGAGCACTGGCCCGAGATAGGCGTTGATCACGGCCGTGGTGGTGCGCTCGTACTCGCCGATCACCGGCACCAGGCCGCTGCCCATGGAGACGCTCAGTCGCGGCGCCTTTTCGGCAACGATGGCGCGGATGCGCTGCTCGTGCGCCGGATTGCGAAAACTCCACAGCAGCGAAATCGCAATCGCCTCTACGCCCTGCTCGAGCAGGCTGTCCACCGCGCGGCGCACGTCGGCCTCGTCGAGCGGAATGACGACGCGCCCGGCGTAGTCCACGCGCTCGGTCACTTCCTCGGTCAGCGCGTAGGGAACAAGCGGTTCGGGTTTTACCGCCCGGCTGAAGCGCACCCGCTCGCCATCGGGCACGCCCACGCCGCGCGCGGCCTTCATCAGGATGAGGTGATCGCGAAAGCCGCGCGTTGTGATCAATCCGACCTTGGCCCCTTTGCGTTGCACCATCGCATTGACTGTCGCGGTGGTGCCGTGGGCGAATTTTGTGGTTGCGGCAAGCAGTTGCGCGACCGGAATCCGGGCCGATTCGGCCAGCAGTTGCATCGCGTTCATGACGCCAAACGACAGGTCCTTCGGCGTCGACGGGGTCTTCGCCAGATGCAGCCGACCGCTCGAATCTATGGCCAGGGCGTCGGTGAACGTGCCGCCGGTATCCACACCTATCCAGTATGCTTTTTCCACCCTGTCCCCGATACGTTGCGCGCGATCTGCGAGATGCGCGGAATGATTTCGTTCGGCAGATATTACCGCATCAGCGCGCGAACACGCCGGCGGGAATCGTCCGTACAATCGACGAAAGTACAATCGACGAAAGTACAATCGACGAAAGTACAATCGACTCCGGTTACCCCGGCTTCCAGGTGGACAACATGTACGGCGTGCTCGCGCCGCACGGCACGCCGCCCGAGGGGGTGAAGAAGCTGCACGGCGACATCCTTCGCACGCTGCAGCAGGCGGACGTGATGAAGTCGCTGGCCGCGGCCAGCATCGACATCGTCGCCAACACACCCGAGGAATTCACGCGCTACATCGAGTCGGAGCACACCAAATGGGCGCAAGTGCTGAAGGCCTCGGGAACGCGCCTGGAATAGCCAAAGATGGAATGCCCGTCGCGAACCACCACCATCGTAGGGCGTGGCTTCAGCGCGCCCAATACGGTGGTTTTCCCGCGACCATGGCGCGCTGAAGCTGCGCCCTACCGCAGCGCTCTGCGGTAATGGTCGTGCCACCGCTCGGTGGCTCATGGCACATCAGTTTAAATCGCACCCGGTCCTGCACACAGCCTTATGGCCGGCCGGCATTCTGATAAGCTCGTCATTCTTTGATCCATGGGAGGAGCGAAATGAACGATTCAGGCAAGAAATCTGTCCAGCGCCGCACCGTGCTGAAAGGCATCGCGGCGGCAGGGGCGACGGCGATTTTCGGCGGACAGGCACCCGCAGTGCTGGCCCAAACGCGCCCGCTCAAGATCGGCGCGCTGCTGTCGCTGAGCAAGGTCCTCGCCCAGTCCGGCGAGGACAACATTAAAGGCATGGGGCTGTATTTCGACGAAATCGGCTGGGAAGTGGCCGGCCGCAAGATCGAAATCATCCGGGAAGACGACGACATCAACCCGCAGGTCGGGCTGCAGAAGGTGCGCAAGCTGGTCGAAAGCGACCAGGTCGACTTCCTGTGCGGACCACAGGCCAGCAACGTCGCCTTCGGCATCATGAGCTACATGAAGACTGCCAAAACGTTCTGGGTGCTGTCGGGGGCTGGCGTCACGGCGCTCACCTGGGAGCGGATTCCACACATGTTCCGCACCTCGATTTCGGTGTACCAGCTCTCCAGGCCGATTGCCGACTATGTCTACGACAATGTGGCCAAGGAGGTGCTGCTGACAGGCACCGATTTCGCAGGCGGGCGTGACGTGCTGGCCGAATTCAAGGCGGTGTTCACCAAGCGCGGCGGCAAGATCATCAAGGAGATTTACCCGCCCCTGGGCACCAACGATTTCAGCGCTTACCTGACCGACATCCGGTCGATCAACCCGCCTGCCACCTACAGTTTTTACGGCGGCACCGATGCAGTCCGCTTCGTCAAGCAATACGATGAGTTCGGCCTGAAGGGCAAGATTCCCATCACCGGGTTCTCTTCGCTGTTCGACAACGATACCTTGCCCGGACAGGGACGATCGGCGCTGGGAGGGCTGTCGCCAAACATCTACGCCGACACACTGGATACCCCGGAGAACAAGAAATTCGTCGCGGCCCACCGGGCAAAGCACAAGGACTACCCCAGCCTGTACACCGATTACGGCTATGTCGCGGCGCGGGTAATCGCCGATGCGGTGAAAGCCACCAATGGGGACACGCAGAACCGAGAGCGGCTCTCGCAGGCAGTGGCGGCGGTGCAATTCAACGCGCCGCGGGGACCGTTCCGCTTCGACCCGGTGGTCCACCACCCGATCCAGAACGTCTACATCCGCCAGGTCGCCGAAGTCGACGGCCGTATCACCAACAAGGTCATCGCCACCATCAAGGACGTGCGCGATCCCGGCGTGAAGGGCGGCTGAGCGCAAGACCCGAGGGAAAGGGACCTGCCAGAACGGCAGGTCCCCATTGCATTATCTGTACGGCACCGCCAGTCCTGGGCGTAGCGCGTAGGTTGACGGTGAGCGCAGCGAACCCCAACGAGGTGCCCCAACAACCCCGGCGCCCCAACCCGGCGCCCCAACAACCCTTCAACTACGCGGCGCTGCCCCACACGTCGCTCGCCACCTTCGCGATCAACGCGAGCTTCGCCCACTGCTCTTCCTCGCTGAGGAGGTTGCCCTCCACCATGCAGGCAAACCCGCACTGCGGGCTGAGTGCAAGCTGCTCCAGCGGCACGTACTTCGCGGCCTCGTCGATGCGGCGCTTCAGGTCGTCGGCCGATTCCAGCGCCCCGGTCTTGGAAGTCACCAGACCCAGCACCACCATCTTGCCCTTGGGCACGAAGCGCAGCGGCTCGAAGCCGCCTGATCGCTCGTCGTCGTACTCGAGCAGGAACCGGTCGCAGGCGATGCTGTTGAACATGTGCTCGGCCACCGGCTCATAGCCGCCCTGCGCCACCCAGGAACTCTTCATGTTGCCGCGACACAGGTGCACGCCGATCGCCATGTCAGCCGGCCGCAGGGCGATAGCGTCATTGATCAGCCTGGCGTAGGTCTGCGCCATCTGCAGCGGATCCTCGCCGCGCGCCTTGTAGACCGACACGAGTTTCGGATCGCAGAAGAAAGTGAAATGCACTTCGTCGAGTTGCACGTAGCGGCAGCCGGCGCGCCCAAGCGCGGCGATCTCCTCGGCGTAGGCGCGCGCCAGATCATCGAAGAAGGGGCCGAGCTCGGGATAGGCTTTACTGTCGATTGCCGGCCTGCCACCACGCGCGTGGGCAAAACTCGGCGAGGGCATGGCCACTTTGGCCGTGCGTGCGGTCATGGCCTGCAGCGCGTTGAAATCCTCCACGCAGATGTCGCGCACATGACGGATCTTCGCCGTAGTTTCGAACACCGCCGGCGAGTGGCCTTTCGCCGGTCCCTGCTGGAAGGGCACCTGGAAAGGCTTGGGATTGAAGCGGATGCCCTCGATGCTATTGAGGAAATCGATGTGGAAGGTAGCGCGGCGGAAATCACCGTCGCTGATTGCGCAGAGGCCCGCGTCTTCCTGGCGCGTCACCGCCTCGCGTATGCATGCGTCCTCGACCTTGCGCAGTTCGCCCGCGCTGAGGCTGCCCGCCTCGCGCTGCACTCGCGCCGCGACCAGTTTCGCCGGACGCAGCAGGCTGCCGACCTGGTCGGCGCGAAAGGCCGGCTTCGCCGCGGGTGCGCTGGAACTGGTATCGGAGGCGGGATTTTGCGCCGCGGAATTGCCGGAAGAACTCATCACCATCCCCTTGGGAATGAGCGCGGAACGAGCGATGTTCACCGCGCCTGCCTGACTATGGAGTGGTGCTGCTGGGGTGAATCGAACACCCGACCTCATGATTACGAATCATAGGGGCTATCTAAACCCACTGATAGATAGACCTTAACAAACCTTTACATATCATAATACTTATTCCATACTCACCTTAACGGGGTTACACGAAATTGGACAGGATTTCACCCAATATGTAACCCCGGCGTAACCCCAGATCAAATATCGGGAGGGTGAGGCGATGGATAGCAGGTTCAATTTCACGAAGGAATCGCTGGTCAGATTGCCGCTGCCAGAGCAAGGCACACGGGCGACGTATCACGATGACAAGACCACGGGGCTGCAACTCCGGGTTACCGCCGCCGGAGTCAAGACGTTCTCTGTCTACCGCAGAATCAAGGGTGGGCAACCCGAGCGCGTAACGCTGGGCCGGTTTCCTGAATTGACCGTGGAGAACGCCCGCAAGTTGGCAGCGCGGGTCAATGCCGCGATTGAGGAAGGTTCCAACCCCGCCGAGGTTAAGCGTGCGCACAAAGAGGAGGTCACGCTAAGCGAATTCTTCAAGCACTTCATCGAAAATAAACGCAATCGCCGGAAGGGATTGCTGTCTCCCCTGACGAAGATCGGATATTCCCGGCAGTACGAAATCTACTTGGAACCTCATGGGCAGAAAAAGCTGAGTCAGATTTCCCAGGCGGACGTGAAGAAGCTCATCAAGGGGATCGGCGACCAACACCCGGTCATGGCGAACCGGGTTCGCGCCCTCATTTCCAGCATCTACGGCATGGCTGTCGAGGACGGGCTGGTGCAGGTCAATCCGGCAAGGGGGATCAAGACCTACGCGGAGGACAGCCGCGACCGTTTCGTTCAAGCTGACGAACTTCCGCGTTTCTTCGCATCCGTCGGCGAAGAACCGAACGAATCCATGCGCGACTATTTTTTGCTGTCCCTGCTGACCGGGGCGCGTCGATCCAATGTGCTCGCCATGCAGTGGAACCATATCAAGCTCGCCGAAGGGATATGGCGCATCCCCGACACCAAAAACGGCACCCCCCACAACGTGACTATCTCCCCGGAAGCGGGGGCAATCCTGAAGACCCGGAAGGAATCCGCCGATGGGACATTTGTGTTTCCCGGCAAAGGGGAAAGCGGTCATCTGGAGGAACCGAAGAAAGGGTGGAAGCGGATATTTGACCGGGACGAACTGAAGCAGCTTGCAGCGCGAATAGAGGCCGCTGGCGGGACGTTTGTGGTGAAGGGTGAAGAACCGCTGGCAGATGCCCTTAGCCGCGCCAGAAAGGCTGCAAAGAAGCTGAAGATCGACACCGACGGTTGCCGCATTGACGATCTACGCATTCACGACTTGAGGAGAACGCTGGGAAGCTGGCAGGC
>SHXF01000131.1 GCA_009693435.1 Betaproteobacteria bacterium
TGGCCAAAAAGGTATCACAACTGCCCGGGAAAGGAATGCCGCTCCAGAACCACAGGAATAATCCGGGCGGCAGCGCCGGTCCGCCTCGAAAACCTGCATTGCGCTAAAGCAGATTATTAGGCACGCTGTCGAACAGGCTCATTGCCGGGACACGCGAAGCCTGGCATGTCTCCGGCGTGAAGTGCACTTGCGGAAGGTGGCGGTACGATCGCCGTGAATATTGATTGCATGACCACAAAGTGAGGATCTCCATGTTTCGCTTTCTGCCGCGGATCGTTCTGGTTTGCCTGACGGCCGCCGCGCAATCCGGATTCGCGCAAACCGGCGATTACCCGAATCGCCCGGTCCGGCTGATCGTCGCATTCCCGCCCGGCGCATCGTTCGACATTGTTACGCGCATCCTTGCAGAAAAAATGACCCCGGCGCTGGGGCAACCCGTCTTGGTCGAAAATCGACCCGGTGCCGCCGGGATGATCGGCATGCAGGCCGTCGCGCGCGCCACCCCGGACGGATACACGCTGGTAACGTTCAACACCGACCTCGTCGGCATCGTGCCGGCACTGCAGAAAGTCCCTCCTTACGATCCGCAGAAGGATTTCGCCTACGTCGGAACGCTGATGCGCGGCACGGGGTTCATTGTCGCGGTCAATCCGAAACTGCCGATTCACAGCATCAACGACCTGGTGAAATTCGCGAAGTCATCGCCCAACGCCCTCAATTACGGCAGTTACGGCGTGGGCAGTCTGCCCCACCTGGGATTCGAGGCATTGAAGGCAAGGCTGGGAATCAACATGGTGCATGTTCCTTACAAGGGAGGCATGCAGAGCTATCAGGCCGCGATGATCAACGAAGTGCAGTTCGTGGCCGGCACCAGCTTCATCGACATGCTCAAGTCAGGGCAGTTGCGCGGGCTCGCGATCGGTGGCCAGAAGCGGTCGCCGCAGCTTCCGGACATCCCCACCTTCCCCGAACTGAACCTCGGCGACGACATGTTCGGCCCCACCTACCTTGGCCTCGCCGCTCCGGCCGGCACGCCCCAGCCCATACTCAACAGGTTGAGCGCGGAACTGCGAAAAATAAGCCTGCTTCCGGATGTGGTGGAGCGCCTGGGGAAATTTTCGGAGGCCTCGTTCGCGTCGCCGGACGAGTTGACGGCGATGGTCCGGCGTGACGTCAACTTCTACGAGTCACTGATAAAGTCGCTCGGCCTCAGCAATCAGTAAGTGCCCGGGAGCGCACGCGGCGGTCCTTCTGTTTCGAAATCACCCCGCACTGATGCGCACCCAGGAACAAGAGTAAATAATTCGCAGCCGAATAAACCCGGAGGTTCACGATGAAGATTCACCTGCACCCGGTCGCCGCCGTTTTCTTTGCCGCCCTCGCGCTCTGTGCAGGCGAAGCCGCCGCGCAGAGTTACCCGGCGAAACCGATCCGCATGATCGCGCCCTTTCCACCCGGCGGCGCGCCCGATCTGTTCGCCCGCCTCATCGGCGACAATCTCGGCGCGAGCCTCGGCCAGCAGGTGGTCGTCGACAACCGGCCCGGCGCCGGCGGCAATATCGCGTCGGAAGCGGCGGCCAAGTCGCCGCCCGACGGCTACACGCTCTATCTCGCCGCGCACCCGCCGTTCACCCTCAACCCCATCCTGTTTTCACGCGCGCCCTATGACGCAATCCGCGATTTCGCGCCGATCGCGCTGGCTGGTTCGCAGTGGTTCGTGCTCGCGGTCAACCCCACGGTCGCCGCGCGCACCGTGCAGGAACTGATCGCCCACGTGAAGGCGAACCCCGGCAAGCTGAGCTATGCCTCGTCCGGAAACGGCACGCCGCAACACCTCGGCATGGAATTTTTCAAGCTCGCCCTGGGCCTGGACATCGTGCACGTGCCCTACAAGGGCGCCTCGCTGTTCGTGGCCGACCTCCTCAACGGCACAGTGGGCGTGGCGCTGGCCTCGCTGACCGTGGCCGGGCAACACCTCAAGTCGGGCAAACTGGTTCCGCTGGCGCTCACCTCGCGCCAGCGCTCATCCGAGTTTCCCGGATTGCCGACGATAGCCGAAACGGTCATCCCCAACTACGAAGTCACCGCCTGGTTCGCGGTCGTCGCCCCGGCGGGCACGCCCAGGGAAATCATCGCGCGGCTGAATGGCGAGATCGCACGCACCATGGCGAAGCCGGACGTGCAGAAACGCCTCGTCGGACTCGGCCTGGAAGCGCAGACGAGCACGCCCGAAGAACTGGCCGGAATCATCAAGGCCGAAATCGCCAAATGGGGGCCGATCGTCAGGGATGCCAGGATCAAGGTCGACTGACGCGCAAAGGGTCTTTGCGCAGCGGGCGTAGCGGCCTTCGCCGCGGCTTGTCGAGTGCGATCCCGTGAGTCCGCAGGAGTCTGTATTCGTCCTACGCGGGGGTGGTTACATACTCCGCCGGCGACACGATCTCGAGAAATTCCAGATCGTCGGAGAAATCAAGCACCTCGTGCTTCCCGCCCGGCGGCTGGAGAATCGAGTCTCCCGCCTTCAGACGGAAGACGCCTTCGCCCTCGCAGCGTACCGTCGTCGATCCTCTCAGGAAATAAATCATCTGAAAATTCAGCGCATGGGAGTGCATGCCGGTACTGAGATCGGTCATCCCTCGCTTGGCCCGTATGACCTGCGCGCTGAACTGGCCGCCGGTGGAAGCCTTGAAATCGAGATCGCGGTATTCGAAAAAGTCCCTGATCCCGTCGCCTGCGAATACGTCAGGGCCGCCGTAGCTGATGGTCAGCCGCTGGCCGTTGGTCACGCGCTCGGATACGTAGCTCTTTTTTTCCGTCATGGTTCTCTCCTCTGCAAGTAGGGGTCTCTAAAGTATGTTCAACCCGGCCGGGAAGGTCCTGTTGCCGCCCAGATCCGGCCAGCCGATCGGATTGCCCGAGGCGGCGCTCGCCTGCTCCCAGGACAGGGACGCATCCCATTTTGTCGCGATGAAACGCCGCCCGCTGACGCCTTCGGCCTGATCGGACAACATCCATGTCAGCGGCGGAACCATGATTTCCGGTTGAATGAATGCCGAGCGGTCGATGCCGCTGACATCGGGCATGGCGGGCGTGTTGACCGGCCCGCCGGGCACCAGCACATTGGCGGTAACGCCCGTCCCGACCAAATCGTGGGCCAGGGTCGCCATGCTCGCCTCCACGGCGGCTTTCGACCCGCCGTATCCGACATTGCCGCCGCGTATCATCGTGTCCATGCTGGTGGTGACACTGACGATGCGGCCCGCGCGCTGTTTCATCATGGGCCCGAGCACGGCGCGTGTCATGAGGAAAAAGCCGGTTGCGTTGACATCGATGAAGCGCTGCCAGTGCGCCGCGCTCAGTTCCCAGAACATGATGGGCTTCTGCAGAAAATCATTTCGAACAATGTGCCGGCCGACGCCGGCGTTGTTGACGAGTGCGTCTATCCTGCCAAACGCGCTCAGGGTGCGCTCGATGATCTGAAGGCTGTCCTGTTCACGGGTGATGTCCGCGCAGATCTCTACGCATGCGCCGCCCGCCGCATTGCGGACTTCTTCCGCCGTCGATTTCAGCGTATCGGGAGAGCGGTCCACCAGTGCAACGCGTGCGCCCGCGCCCGCCAGGCCCAGGGCCATCGAGCGGCCGATGCCGCGAGCCGCCCCGGTGACGATAACGACTTTTCCCGCCAAACTCGAAGTGCCCACTGTTGTCCTTTGAAGTCTGTGGCTCGTATGCAATCAAGCCGGATGTTTTTCGGAACGGCGTTCGAAGTAGTTCCCGGCTTCGGTCCGCACCAGTTCTTTTGCTGGATCGAAGATGAGGCCGGCCGGATCCTTCCCGGCTTCCACCGCTTCGATTTGTTTCAGGATCAGCCTGCGCATCATCGCCACCCCGCGGTCGCTTTGGCGCAGGTTCTCCTCGGATTGCAGTTGTATCGGCCCTTGACTGACTTGCGCCTCGTAGTCCCCCGGCATGACCTGGTGCTCGTCTTCGGTCAATTCCCCCCACAGCCTGCCGTCGTAGCGCGGTCGCAGGCGCAGCAGTTTTCCAAGTTCCCGCACGCGCGTGACCATGAAAGTCCGGAGGTTCGTATCGTCTACGGGAAGCAGGAAATGAAGAATCCGGGTCGGTCCCGGTTCGGCCGACACGATGGCAACCACCCGCACCGCCGGCGGAAGTACCTGGGTAATGCGCCGGTAGGTGCGACCATCTGCAAGCTCGCGTATCGCGGTATAGCGCATGCCCGTCGCATCTTCGTCCCAGCTTACCTGCGCTATGCCGCTCAATTCGGAGGTGAAGTGCGGAACCGGGGTCGCGAAATCGACATGCAGCACCTGGAAGTGATGCGGGTCCATGGTGTTTTCGTAATGCTGCAGCCAATTGCAGGGCACGCTGTACAGCGTGCTTCCCGAGCCTGGCGCCTGGTCGTCCACCTCCAGCATCTCGCCTTCCTCCAGGTTTTCGAGATGCTCGTATCGCGGCAATATCGGCATCCTGTCCGGCGGTCCCATGTAGGCGAAGATCATCCCGTAGCGTTCCTGCACCGGGTACCAGGGTTGCTGGATATTGTCCTTGAGCAATCCGCCTTCAGGCTCGCAGGGCTGATCGATGCATCGCCCGGTCTCGGTGAATAGCCAGCCGTGATAACAGCAGCGGATGCCGCGTTCCTCGATCCGTCCGTAAAACAGGCTGGAGCCGCGATGGGCGCAATGCGGGTAGAGCAACCCCGGGCGGCCGGACTTGTCCCGATACAGGATCAGGTCCTCGCCGAGCGCGCGGACCTTCCTGGGCCGTGCGCTCGCGTCTCTCGAATCCGCGAGGGGAATCCAGAATCGACGGAACAACTCGCCCGCCGGCGTCCCCGGCCCGACCTCGGTCAGTCTCGCGTTGTGTTTTCCCGGGACGCGGCCGTAGGCGGACCTGCGCGTGCGGGCAGCATCGTCTTGCATGTTTTGCTCCATCGGATTGGCCAGGCGCGGCGCCTCGCGCACGCTAGTCGAATTTCACGCCGTTCGCCCTCAGCGCGCGAATGGCTTTGGAGGCGGTATCGATGCCCGCCGCCAGGATGGCCGAAAACTCTTCCGGCGAATTGCCCAGCACGTCACCTGCCTCATCGAGTTTTGAGCGGACTTCCGGGGAGTGGATCGCCTTCACGGCCGCCGCATTGAGCCGCATCAGCACCGGGCGCGGCAGACCCGCCGGTCCCAGCACCCCGACAAAGGTGGGAATCGCGCGAAATCCCGGCACGACTTCACTGAGGTCCGGAATGTTCGGAAAATTGGCGGGCCGCTTGCCCAGGTTCATGGCGATGGGCCGGGCTTTTCCGGAGGACACGAGCGGGCTGATGGACTGCGTGGAAATCCAGCCGATGTCGATTTCCTGCGCCAGCAGCGCCTGGACCATGGGACCAAATCCCTTGTAGGCAATGTGCACCATGTCGATTCCGGTGATCAGCTTCAGATTCTCCCCGTCGATATGCCCCAGCGAGCCGACACCGGTGCTGGCATAGGACAGTTTCCCCGGATTGCGTTTGGCGAATTCGATGAGTTCGGCGACCGACGTGACCGGAAGCGAAGTCTTGACCACCAAGGTGAATGCGGTGCCGAAAACCATGGTGATAGGGGTGAAGTCCCTGATCGGATCGAAGGGCGGCTTGCTTGCGAGCAGCGGCCCGGCGATCAGATTGCTGCCCACGGCGGCGAGCAGCGTGTAGCCGTCCGGCGCCGAGCGCGCAACGTGTTCCGCGCCTATGGTGCCGTTGGCGCCCGGGCGGTTCTCGACCACGACCGGCTGGCCCAGTTCATCCGACATCGCCTTTTGCATCATGCGGATGGACAGGTCTACGCCGCCGGGCGCATAGGGCACGACGATGCGTATCGGTTTGGACGGAAATGCCTGGGACCAGGCCGCAAGCGGCGTCGCAGACAGCGCGAGGACGACAATGCGCGCAGCAATCGAAATGGCTTTCACGAAGTGGCTTTCATCGAGTTCCCCTGGCAATGCCTATGATGGTTCCGGATGAACTTTACTTCAAAACATCGCCGCGCACCGTCCGGGTCCGGTTTGCGCGGACTGCTGCTGCAGGCGTCTAGTCCGCCTGCAATTTGAACCGCTTGATGGCATCGGCATTGAACGCCGATTCGGCGCGCATGATCGCGACGAAGCGCTCGGCGGGCAGCGCGGCCACGTCCATCCCCGCCTGTGCCAGCGTGGTTCGCACCGATTCCATGCCCAGCGTCTTGCGGATTTCACTTTCAAGTTTTATCGCAACGTCGCGCGGGATTTTCGCGGGCGCGGAGAACGCGAACCAGGACGGGGCCGAAACGGCGCCCGCCCCCAGCGCCTCGCGCATTGTCGGCACATCGGGCAATTGCGGCGAGCGCTCGTCCTGCATCACCGCGAGCGCCCGCAACTTGCCGGCGCGCAGATGCGCCAGCAGCGGCGGCAGGTTGATGATGGCCATGCCGATCTGTCCACCCAGCACGTCCTGCGTTGCCGGACCGCCGCCCTTGTAGGGCACGTGGCTGAACTGCGTTCCCGCATTCGCATTCACGATCTCCATCGCGATGTGCATCGGCGTGCCGCGCCCCGGAGAGCCGTAGGGAACGGGCGTTTTTTTCGCCTGCTCGAACAATTCCTTCATGCTTTTCGCGTTGCTGGAAGCCGGCACCACCACCACCGCGGGCGCGTAGGTGGCAAGCACCAGCGGCGCCAGATCCCGCAGCGGATCGTAAGTCAGCTTCGTCAGGATGTGCGGCATCAGCGTGAGTTCGGGATTGCCGCCCGCGAGCAGCGTGTAGCCGTCCGCGGACGCGGCGGCGACTTGAGCCGCGCCTATCGTTCCCGCGGCGCCGGGACGGTTGTCGACCACGAACTGCTGCCCCAGTTGCTCACTCAGGCTGCGCGCCACCACGCGAGCGAGCACGTCGGCCCCGCCGCCCGGCGGATAGGGCACGACCATTCTCACCGGCTTCACCGGGTACTGCGCGAGCGCATGGCCCGCGGCGAGAACAGCGAACGTCACGGCTGCGATCAGACTGCGTTTCATCTGCATTCCCTTGGTCAACTTGCATGCTATCCCGGCACCGGCGTTGCTCCCGGTGTGCCGGTCCGCAATGCGCGCTCGCGTCCGCCGAATCGTTCCACGAGCGCATTCTGGTCGGCCTTGGCGCGCCTGTCGACGCCCTCGGGGTCGAGCATGGCGCGCAATTCGGCGTCGAACTGCGCAACGACGTCGCGATACGCTTCATCCAGCGCGAGATCGCGCAGTTCTTCGGGATCCGATTCCAGGTCGAACAGTTCCGGCGGATAGCCCACGTAGTGATGGTACTTGTAGCGTCCGCGCACCAGCATGTAGGCGGCGCTCGCGCTGCCGATGGCATGGTATTCGGAAAAGCCGGGCCGCGCCGTATCGTCCGGCGATGTGGCCAGCGCAAGCAGCGATCGTCCCGGCAGATCCGCTTCGCTTTCTTGCGCGGCAAGTCCCATGACGTCAATAACGGTGGGGTACAGATCGACGAGATTGGCATGGGTGCGGCAGACGCGGCCGGCCGGGACCCCGGGTCCAGCAAGCAGCAACGGTATGGCCGTGGACTCGCGGTACAGGGCGCACTTGCTCCACATGCCGCGCGCGCCGAGGTTGTCACCGTGATCGCTGGAATAGATCACCAGCGTATTGCGATCGAGGCCCGTGAGCCTGAGCGTCTCCAGCACCCTGCCGATCTGCTCGTCGATGAAGGTGACGAGCGCGAAATAACAGGCGATGGCGAGCCGGCGCCGCTCGTCGTCGCCCAGGGCCGCGTCATGATCCATGTGCGCGATCTGCCTGGCCACCCAGGGATGATGCCGGTAACCGTCCCGCGGCAACAGCTTGGGCAGCGGCATCGACGCCGGCGGGTAGCGGTCCAGATACGCCTGCGGGACGACCAGCGGGAAGTGCGGCGCGACGAATCCGACGAACAGCATCCACGGCGGTTGATCGCCCTCTCTTGCGCGCGTTGCGCGCGCGTGCAGCCATTGCGAGGCGAGATCGGCGTTGCGCCGGTCATAGCGGTTGTAGCTCGACTCACCCGCCCCCAGGCTGCCGAACAAGGGCGACGGGCCCGCCGATTCGGGCAGCGGATCGCGCACCGACCCCCATACCTGGCCGATGCCGCCGGCGATGTGCGCCGGCTGTTGCTGGCGGTCGAATCCGGTGGGATCGGCCTCGTCCCGGTAGTGCAGCTTGCCGATGGACTCCACCCGCAGGCCGGCCGCCTGCAGGCGGTGGCCCCAGCCGGGAATGCGTCCGTCATAGGCAATGGCGTTGTCCCAGTAGCCGGTCTGATGGACCCAGCGGCCGGTGGCCAGGCTGGCCCGCGCGGGCACACAAATCGGGCACGGCGTCCAGGCATTCGCGAAGCGCACCCCGCGCGCGGCGAGGGCGTCCAGATGCGGCGTGTGGGCGAGTGCATGTCCCGTGCAGCCCATGACACGCGGGTCGTGCTCGTCGGACAGAAGGAAGAGAATGTTACTGGTCATGAAGCCGCCTTCCCATGCGTGTCGACCAGCGCAGCGACGGTGCGTCTTGCCGCACGGTTTCGTTGCGCAGGTTTATCGCATTTTGTGAAAGATCACGATGATGCCAGTTGTCATGACAAGTTGCGAAGGGGTCTCCGAATATATATGGCGCTTTTCGCAACTCGCGGCAGTCAATGATTGAATTCCCCGATTCAATTCGCCTGCAGCCCCGCCGCTCTGGCAATCGGCGCCCATTTCTCCGCCTCGCTCTTGAGGTGAGCCGCAAGTTCGGCTGTGGTGCCTAGTGTCGGATCGATGCCACGCTCCAGCAAGGCGCGCTTTATTTCCGGCAGCACCAGCACCGCCATCGCCGCATGATTCAACTGATCGACAATGGCGCGCGGCAAATTCGCCGGGCCAAGCAGGCAATAGGAATTGGTGGATTCATAGCCGCTATAGCCACTCTCGGCCACGGTCGGCACATCCATCAGTGCCCCGGAGCGGCGCCGGCCGGTCACGGCCAGGGCGCGAACCTTGCCTTCCTTGATGTAAGGCACAGCAGTCGATGTAAGGGCGACGAATGCCGGCACGTGTCCGGCAAGGAGATCGGTCATCGCCGGTCCGCCACCCTTGTAGGGAATGTGCACCATGCCCAGTTTGGCCATGCGGTTGAACAGTTCTCCGGAAAGATGTCCGGTGCTGCCTGCAGCGGAGCTCGCGTAATTGATCGCATCGGGCCTCGAGCGTGCGTAGTCGGCCAGTTCGCGCATGTTGCGAACGGGAACAACTGGGTGAACCAGGAAGATGTTCTGCAGTTCGACCAACGGCGCGATAGGCGTGAAATCGCGGGCGGCGTCATACGGAACTCTGGAAATCGCCGGACTGATGGTCAGCGCCGCCAGGTTTCCAGGTGCAGGGTAAAGCCGTCGGGCGCAGCCTTCGCGGTGAGTTCCGCAGCGATCACACCGTTGGCGCCGGGCCGGTTGTCGATGACCAGTGGCTGCTTCATGGCCGCCGCGAGCGCGGGCTGAAGAATGCGAGCAACCAGATCCGCTGCGCCGCCCGGCGGAAATCCCACGATCAGCCTGACCGGCTTGCTCGGATAGGTTTGCGCGGCGCTCAGCGTGGCGCACAGCGATATCGCGACAAGCAGAAACAAGCGAACGATCGTCGATACCTTCACCGCTGCATAGCGGATGGTTGTCATGCGCACATTCCGATCAATGGCGAAAGCCGAGGCCCGCTTGTAGCACAGAAGCGCACGCCAGGATGCGTCAGCCAGGTCTGGGCGCTCGCAGCCGGTGCGATCTATGCCGCGTGTTGCGCATCCGGTGGCGGTTTAGGCTGAAATCCGACTACGCGCTTTGCGTGCTCAGCCTGACGCCGGCGCAGATCGGCGCAAATGGCGGTGAGATCATGGTGCATTTCCTCGGCGTATGCCGCGCGCGCGGCGCGCACCTCCTCGACAATGGGATCATTCCAGATTTCCATGCTTTCACGCCTCCATCAATTCTTCGAGTGTACACAGTTGCGGAGATGCTATCCCCCGGGCACGGCACACTGCTTCAATGCGCGGGCGCACGTGGGCGCTGGCGATGTGGCGGCAGTTCCACGTGAGCAGATACTCCACGCCATGCCAGGCGGCAACGGCAAGGTAGCTGATCACCGAGGTCTCAACCTATACGCGCTTTTGCCTCGCGACATGTTAATGCAATTCCTGCCCGGAGCGCGCCGCCGGCCGTTGTCTCCAAGGCAATGCCACTTCAGACATGTACCCTCAACCCTCGCTTGCAGCATCATAATAAAACTATTTTCTATATCATATTTTGTCGTAAATGCCTTGCGGAATAGCGTCAATTTGGCATATGTATTGAATAATCTTCTGAATTATAATGGCAATCAGTCTTTTCCAAATCAGGTTTGAGCCTGGAGCGGTCTGAGAACAGGGGTGCGAAGTGAATCGATCTGTAGAAGAAGGTCGCAGTATAGCGGGGGTATTGGTCAAGCCAGTTTTGATCGGGAATGGAGTTGTTGCGGCGGCGTCATTGGTGGCTGAAGGGCGCTGCCGTGTTGTTGTTTCGGCAGTTGACCTTCGGGTTGCCGTTGCGCTGTAGGCTGGCGCCGCGAAGCAAGGCGCAGTGGAGCGTAGCGCAACGCAGCCTTGCGTAGCGGCGCCAGCCTACAGCGCGTCGCCGAAATGATCCGGGATGCACGCTCCACCACCACCAGCGACGCCGGCTGTAGGCAACGCGCAATCAATGCCCACCGGCT
>SHXF01000132.1 GCA_009693435.1 Betaproteobacteria bacterium
TAATTGAGCGCTGGCGGCGCGAATACAACGAGGTGAGGCCCCACAGTTCGCTTGGCTACAGGCCACCGGCGCCGGCGGCCTGTAGCCCTCGGCCCCTCGTGCTCGCACAACCGGAGATGGTGCAGTAAAGTAACAATGGCCTTGGTACAAAAGATCGGTCAGGTCAGTTGCCATCGCCGGTGAGCATCGCGGCGCCGCGATGGCGACAGGTATTGGCGAAGGCGCGGACTTCGCCATCGTTGCCGCGAATGACGATCACGGGCACGCCGGTGAACGTGACGGTGAAATAGTCTCCAGGCTTCGGGATGCGTTCGGCGCGGCCGAGAAAATTCCACTCTTTCATGAAGATGGTCTCTACCTCGCGACGAAAGAACTCGTCGGAGGTGTAGCACCAGGGCGGCAGCGTTTCGGCCTGCGGCAGGGGCTTTCTCACGCTCGCGTAGTGCCGCGGATCAAAAATCGATTCGGCGGCGGCGCCGGGCCTGAGTACGGCACTCATCGATACTCTCCGGTAATGATCTGTCCGTAGGATAATACAGGCATGACTCCGACCCGGCATCTGATCCCGGCCCGCAAGGGCGCCGCGCATCGCCTGTCGAAAGGGCAGGTCCTGCGCGTCATCAACACCCACGGTTCGCAGGTGGTGGATTTCTGGGCCTTCAACGCCGCCGATCTCGGCGAATGCATGTCCATGGAGCACTCGCGCGCCTCGCTCGGCAGGATCATCCCCAAGGTGGGCGACCGGCTGGTGACCAACAAGCGCCGCCCGATCCTGACAGTCATTGAGGACACCTCGCCAGGTATCCACGACACGCTGATCGCGTCGTGCGACGTCTACCGTTACCAGGAACTGGGTGCGCAAGGCCACCACGACAACTGCACCGACAACCTCGGCAATGCGTTGCAGTCTCTCGGCCTGAAGCGCGAGGTGCACCCGTGCCCGTTCAATCTCTTCATGAACATTCCGGTGAAGGACGGCATTGCGGTGTCCTTCGAGCCACCGGTGACCAAACCGGGCGACGCGATTGCATTCCGCGCCGAGATGGATGCCGTGGTCGCGTTCTCCGCCTGTCCGCAGGACATGCTGCCGATCAATGGCAAGGACTGCGTCATCCACGACGCCCACTACGAGATCGGCTGACGCGCGGCTAGGGCATAATGGCGGCGGCGGGCCCCCCCGCATTGCAGTCTGGTGAACCTGGTCAGGTCCGGAAGGAAGCAGCCACAGCTGGATCCTGCAAGTGCCGGGGTAAGGCTCGCCTCCGATCGCATGGAGGGGGAACCGAGCTTCCCCCTTCGACCCCTTGCCGCGAAACCGGACTGTTAAGATTGCGCCTATGAGTTACCAGGTCCTGGCGCGGAAGTGGCGCCCGCGCAATTTCGCCAGCCTGGTGGGCCAGGAGCACGTGGTGAAGGCGCTGCGCCACGCGCTCGAGCACAAGCGCCTGCACCACGCCTACCTGTTCACGGGCACCCGCGGCGTCGGCAAGACCACGCTTGCGCGCATCCTCGCGAAGTGCCTGAACTGCGAGACCGGCGTCACGCCGGAGCCCTGCGGCAAGTGCAGCTCCTGCGTCGAGATCGACGGTGGGCGCTTCGTCGACCTGCTGGAGGTGGACGCGGCGACCAACACCAAGGTCGAGGAGATGCGCCAGCTGCTCGAAACGGCGCAATACTCGCCGACGCGCGGACGCTACAAGGTCTACGTCATCGACGAAGTCCACATGCTCTCCAACTCGGCGTTCAACGCCATGCTGAAGACGCTGGAAGAGCCGCCGGAGCACCTTAAATTCGTGCTCGCCACCACCGATCCGCAGAAGATCCCCGTGACCGTCCTGTCGCGCTGCCTGCAGTTCAACCTCAAGCAGATGCCTCGCCCCGCGATCGCAGCGCACCTTGCGCGCATCCTCGAGGCCGAGGGCGTCGCGCATGAGAGCGAGGCGCTGCCCCTGATCGGCCGCGCGGCGGCGGGCAGCATGCGCGACGCGCTCTCGCTGCTGGACCAGGCTATCGCGCACGGCGCCGGCAAGCTGACGGTAGTCAGCGTGCGCGAAATGCTGGGCGCGATCGACGAGTCCTACCTTTTCCGCCTGCTCGATGCCGTGGCCGCGGGCGAGGGCGCCGCGGTGATGGCGATCGCCGACGAGATGCAGCAGCGCAGCCTGTCGTTCGACACTGCGCTGCAGGACCTTGCGTCGCTGCTGCTGAACGTGGCGCTCGCGCAGATGGTGCCCGAGGCGCTGGGTGAAGACCTGCCCGAACGCGAGCGCATCGTCGCGCTCGGCGCGAAGCTCGATGCCGAGACGGTGCAGCTCGACTACCAGATTGCGCTGCAGGGGCGCGAAGACCTCGAACTCGCCCCGGACGAGCACGCCGGGTTCGTCATGACGCTGCTGCGCATGCTTGCGTTCCGGCCGGAGGGCGGAGCGCCATTGCAGGCGCCTGTCGCGCAGAAGGCTATCGTGTCCGCGGCATCGGCGGCACCGGCGGCGCCGAAGCGCGCTGCCGCGAGCGCCGCGGGAACGGGCTTTGAGGGCGACTGGACGAAACTCGCGCCGCAGCTTGCGTTGAGCGGACTCGCGCGCGAACTGGCGCGCCATTCGGTGCTGAAGAAATACCACAACGGCGGGTTCGAGCTCGCCGTGCCCAAGGCACTGGCGCACCTCGTATCCCAGCAGGACAAGCTGAAGACGGCGCTGGAGCAGCATCTCGGAAGACCGACGGCGGTGAAGGTTGTCGCCGCCGCCGACGCGGCGGGGGAGAGCGCCGCCGTGGTCGAGGCGGCAAAGACGGACGCGCGCAAGGCCGAGATGTCCAAGTCGGTACATGGCGACGCCTTCGTCAAGGACCTGGTCAAGCTGTTCGACGGCACGGTCATCGAGTCGACCATCAAGTCAACCAACGGCAACCCATAGGGGAACGAAGGGGCTCAGCATGCGTGGAAACATCGGTCAGCTCATGAAACAGGCGCAGGCGATGCAGGAGAACATGCGCCGCATGCAGGAGCAGCTCGGCAGCATGGAGGTCGAGGGGCAATCCGGCGCCGGCATGGTGAAGATCGTCATGAGCTGCAAGCACGAGGTGCGGCGCGTGAGCATCGATCCCTCTCTCGTCGGCGACGACAAGGAGATGCTCGAAGACCTGGTCTGCGCGGCGTTCAACGACGCTTCGCACAAGGTTGAAGCGACCGTGAATGAAAAGATGGGCGGCCTTACCGCGGGGCTCGGGCTGCCGCCCGGCATGAAGCTGCCGTTTTGAGAAAGGATTCCCTTCCCGCGGCAAAGGGCCTCGACCGGCTGATCGAGGCCCTGCGGGTGCTTCCGGGCGTGGGTCCCAAGGCGGCGCAGCGCATGGCTTATCACCTGCTCCAGCACGACCGCTCCGGCGCAGAGGAACTCTCGCAGTCGCTGGCAGGCGCGTTGGCCACCGTGCGGCGTTGCGCGCAGTGCAATAACTTTTCCGAAGACGAAGTCTGCGCGTTGTGCCGTTCACCGCGGCGCGACGCATCGCTGCTGTGCGTGGTGGAAACGCCCGCCGATCTTTCCGTGGTCGAGCAGACGCTGAGCTACACCGGCATGTATTTCGTGCTGATGGGCCGCCTGTCGCCTTTGGACGGCGTCGGGCCGCGCGAAATCGGCCTGGACCGGCTGCTGGCAAGGGTCTCGGACGGCAAGGTCGAGGAGGTGATTCTCGCCACCAACCTGACCAACGAAGGGGAAGCCACTGCGCATTACATCGCCGAGATGCTGCGTACTCGCGGCATCCGGGCAAGCCGCATTGCACGCGGTGTCCCGCTGGGCGGGGAACTCGAGTACGTCGACATCGGCACGATTTCCCAGGCGTTGATCGACCGGCGCGGGTTATAGTTCAGCGAGGAGGAGTCAACGATGCAACGGATCATTGCGTTCGGCGCGCTTGCGGCGCTGGTGTTTTGCGGCGCGGCGCAGGCTCAGCTCGAAAAGAAGGACGTCCATATCGCCGTAGGCGGCAAGTCGGCGCTGTATTACCTCCCGCTGGTGATCACCGAGCAGCTTGGCTACTTCAAGGACGAGGGCCTCAACGTCCGCATCAGCGATTTCGCCGGCGGCACGCGGTCGCTGGAGGCGGTGGTCGGCGGCAGTGCCGACGTAGTCTCGGGCGCCTACGAGCACACCATCAACATGCAGTCGAAGAAGATCAATTTCCAGGCCTTCGTGCTCTCTGGCGCCGCGCCGCAGATCAGCATCGGCATCGCCACGTCGAAGGCGGCGGCTTACAAGTCGCCCAAGGATCTCAAGGGCATGAAGGTGGGCGTGAGCGCTCCGGGGTCGAGCACCAACATGGTGGTCAATTTCTTCCTCGCCAAAGGGGGCCTGAAGCCCACCGACGTGTCGATCATCGGTACCGGGGCGGGATCCACGGTCATTTCGGCGCTCGACCAGGGCAGGGTGGACGTGCTTTCGCAAACCGACCCGGCGATGACCATCCTGGAGAGGGACGGCAAGATCAAGATCATCGCCGAGACGCGCACGCCGGAGGGCACGGAGAAGCTGTTCGGCGGGCCGATGCCGGCCGCGAGCCTCTACGCGCCGATCGAGTTCATCAAGAAGAATCCGAACACGGTCCAGGCGCTGACGAACGCCATGGTGAGGGCGCTCATCTGGATGCAGGATGCGTCGCCGCAGCAGATCCTGGCGACGGTGCCCGAGGCCTACCTGCTCGGCAACAAGGCGATGTACCTGTACGCATACCAGAACGTGAAGACCGCCTATTCGAAGGACGGCCTGTTCAGCGAGGCGGGCGCCAAGACCACGCTCAAGGCGATTGCGAGCTTCAATCCGAATGTCAAGCCGGAGACCGTGAACCTCGCCGACACCTACACCAACGAGTTCGCCAAGAAGGCGCTGGCCAAGTACGGCAAGAAGAAATAGGCGCCATGCAGGAGACCGCGCCGGCGCTGGCGCTCGAACAGATCACGGTCACCTTCGTCTCCGAGGGCGACGCGCGCTTCACCGCGGTGAAGGACGCCACGCTGGTGGTGCGGCCGGGCGAGTTCGTCTCCGTGGTGGGGCCCACTGGCTGCGGCAAGTCGACCCTGCTGAACATTGCCGCCGGACTGCTCGCGCCCTCGGCCGGCAGCGTGCGCGTCTTCGGTGAACCGCTGGCGGGTTTGAACCGCAAGGCCGGATACCTGTTTCAGACCGAAGCGCTGCTGCCGTGGCGCACGGCCCTCGACAACGTGACAGTCGGTCTGGAGTTTCGCGGCGCGACCCGCGAGGAGGCAGTGCGCGAGGCGCAAGGCTGGCTGCTGCGGGTCGGGCTGGGGGGGCACGGTCATCGCTACCCGCACCAGCTCTCCGGCGGCATGCGCAAGCGCGTGGCCCTGGCGCAGACCCTGATCCTCGACCCGCAGATCATCCTCATGGACGAGCCGTTTTCGGCGCTCGACATCCAGACCCGCCAGCTGATGGAGAACGAACTGCTCGAACTCTGGTCGGCGAACCGGAAATCGGTGGTGTTCATCACGCACGACCTTGAGGAAGCGATCTCGCTGTCGGACCGTGTGGTGATCCTGTCCGCCGGGCCGGCTTCGCGTCCCATCGGCGAATTCGAGATCGACCTGCCGCGGCCGCGCGATGTCTCGGAGATCCGGCTCACGCCGCGTTTCGTCGAGCTGCATACGCGCATCTGGCAGACGATGAAGGAAGAAGTGCTGAAGGGCTATGAGCAGCAGAAGAACCAGTAAATACCTGCGCCTCTGGCAGGTGCTGATGCTCGCGGGGCTGTTCGTGTTCTGGCATGTCGCGACGCATCCGACGCTGCTGCCGCCCTTTTACTTCGACAACCCGAACAAGGCGGCATTCTTTTTCGGCCAGCCGCTGGAAGTGATCGGCCGCATCTGGGTCTGGTTCTCCTCCGGCTCGATCTACGAGCACCTCTGGGTCACGCTGCTGGAGACGCTCCTCGCGTTCGTCATCGGCACCGTGTCCGGGCTTGGCATTGGACTGTGGCTCGCGTTGAGCCCGACCGCAGCGGCCTTATTCGATCCCTACATCAAGGCGATCAATTCCATGCCGCGCGTGATCCTGGCGCCGATCTTCGGCGTCTGGTTCGGGCTGGGCATGGCTTCGAAGGTAGCGCTGGGCGTGACGCTCGTGTTCTTCATCGTGTTCTTCAACGTCTACCAGGGCGTGCGGGAGGTGAGCCACACGGTGCTGGCGAACGCGCGCATGCTCGGCGCCAGCGATCGGCAGCTGCTGCGCAGCGTGTACGTGCCGAGCGCCATGAGCTGGGTATTTGCCAGCCTGCACAACTCGGTCGGCCTTGCGTTCGTCGGCGCGGTGGTGGGCGAGTATCTCGGTTCGTCGCGAGGCGTGGGCTACCTGATCCTGCAGGCCGAGGGCACGTTCGACATCAATAGCGTGTTCGCCGGCATCCTGGTGCTCACCGCGTTCGCGCTCGTGCTGGACGGCATGGTGACCTTCGTCGAGCGGCGCCTCATGGTCTGGCAGCCGCGCAGCGGCGAGACCGAGCGCATCTGAAGGCCGCGCATGGGCCGGCCGGTCGAGTTCGTCTTCGGGCTTGGCAGCCGCTACTCGTACCTCGCCTCGACGCAGCTGGACGCGATTGCAGCGCGCCGCGGTTGCGAGATCACCTGGGTTCCCGTGTCCAGCGTTGCGCTGATGGCGGCGGGCGGCCGCACGCCGTTTGGCGGCGGGCCGACGTTCCTTGCAGGTAAGCGCATGTTCTGGAGCAATGATCGGCTGGGGCTCCTCGAACGCTGCCTGAGGGCTTCTCCGTGATCCACGTCCAGCGCGTCGAGACGCTGGCGTCGGCGGGGGACGTGGATGCCCTGCTTGCTTCGCTGAATGCGCAGCCGGGCGTGTGGATGGGGAGCGACGTGCAGTCTGACGGTCTTTTCCGCAAAGAATCCATGGCTTGTGCAGTTCCCGAGCTGCGCTTTTGCCTTGACGGCATGCGTTTGATGGTCACGCCGATGTCGACCGCTGGAACGGACATGCTTGCGGTCGTTCGTCCACTGGCCGCGTTCGCCGAAACGCATGGCGGCCTCGTTGCTGTCGTGGACAGCGGCAAGGCCGTGGTCAACGTTCTCAGGCAGTTCCTTGCTGCGTTCACGCCGGCGTCGCCGGAACTTGCGCTTTATGGCGCGCTCAGCTTCGACTATTTCCGCCTGGCAAGCGACGATGCGCTGCCGGACGACAACCGCCGCAGGCTGGTGCTGTACTTCCCGCAACGCGTGCTGCGCGCGGATGAAAGCGAGACGCGTTGGATCGATTTCCGTTTCGACGGGAAGCCGTCCTCGCGGTGCGACGCGGTGTTCGATCCGGCTTTCGTTGCCGCGGGCGAGGCCGGGGAACCCGCCGGAGTGCATGCCGCGCGGGTGGCGAAAGGCATTGACCGGTTACGCCGCGCGGAGCTGTTTTCCCTCGTGCTCAGCCAGGCATTCCGGTGGCGCACCGCGACGCCCCCGGCCGCGGCCTTTCGCGCGCTGCGAGGGCGAAATCCCTATCCGGCCATGTTCTTCTGCAACCTCGGCGGCGGCGAGGTCCTGTTCGGTGCGTCTCCGGACCTTCAGGTCCGTGCAAATGGGCAATGGGTCGAAGCCGCGCCGGTGTGCGGCACGGTGCGCCGCGGCGCCGACCCGATCGAAGACCAGGCGCAGGCGTACGCGCTGCTCGAATCGGAGAAGGAGGGCGCCGCGATCGCGCTTTGCGCCGATGCCGCGGCCAGCGACATGGCGCAGGTCTGCGTGACGGGAACTGTCGAGTTGATCTCGCACCGGCGCGTTCATTTCTTCAGCACCATCATCCATGCGGTGGATCATCTGCGTGGAAGACGCAAGCCGGATCGGGACGGATTTGACATCCTGCTTGCACACTCGGCCCCGGCCACCGTCACCGGACTGCCCAAGGCGAGGGCGATCAGGGCGATCGAGGAGTTGGAATCCGGGACGCGCGGCTGGTATGCGGGCGCAGTGGCGCGGATCGGCACGGACGCCAGCGTCGAGGCTTACACGATCCTGCGCGCAGCCCGGGTGGCCGACGGGGTGGCGGAGATCCGCGTCGGCGGAAACATCCTCGCCGACTCCGATCCGATGAGCGAGGAGCAAGAAACTCGCCTCAAGGCCGAAACGTTGTTCCAGGTGCTGGATGGCGCACCGCGCAGTGACATCCGGTCCAAACCCGACCTGAGTCGGTGGGGCATTCGCTTCGTCCCGGGTGATGACCCGTCCCGTGCCCGTCTGGCCGATGCACTCGCGCGCGCAGGAGCGATGGAATCCGGGGATGCCGAGGTGCTCGTCCTTTCGGGAATTCCGTCGCGGGCTCCACTCAAGCAGGCGCCCTTGCTCGCAGTCGGCGACGGAGCGCTGTGGCTTCTAAAATTGGATGGTGCGCGAGGTGCGTCGCTCCCGGTACCGGCGTTCGCGCGTACCGTGCATTGCAGCGCGGAGCGCGACGGATTCCTGGCGGAACTGGGTTCGTTCCAGGCAGGGTGGTACGCGGATGAGGGCATCAGCCGCGACGCGATCCCGCCGGGATGGCGTGCCTCGGCCGTCAGCCGCGAGGGGTGGGTGCTCGCGGCCGAACATCGCGAGCGGCCTGCGTGCGCCCTGCTGTTTCGGCCCGATTCGGTGCTGTCGCTGCGCGGTGCAACAGGCGTCCGGGCACTGCGTGCGGCGCTCGTCTGGCTCGACGGCTATGGTACTTTCGATCGTCAGTCGGATCCGGAGGCAGCATGAACAAGCGCGTGATGTTGACGACCGTCCTGCTCGCCGCAGCTTGCGCCGGCGCTGCGCTCGCGCAGCCGTGGCCGTCGCGGCCGGTCAAGCTGGTGGTTTCCTTCCCGCCTGGCACGACGCCCGATACCGTGGCGCGCGTGGTGGCGCCGAGGATGCAGGAGGCGCTGGGCCAACCCGTGATCGTGGAGAACCGTGCCGGTGCGGGCGGCAACGTCGCGGCGGACGCCGTCGCCAAGTCGCCTGCGGACGGCTACACGATGCTGGTGAGCACCAATGCAGCCGCAGCTACGAACAAGGTGCTCTACGACAACCTGCCGTACGACCCGGAACGCGACCTGGCGACGATTTCGCTGCTGGCGACCGCGCCGCAGGCGCTGGTCACGCACGTTAGCGTCCCAGTGAAGTCGTTCAAGGAATTCATCGCCCACCTGAGGGCGAATCCGGGGCGCCTGTCCTATGGGACGACGGGTAGCGGCAGCGCAGCGCACCTCACCATGGAACTGCTCAAGTCCGATGCGAAAGTGTTCGTGGTGCACATTCCCTATCGCGGATTCCCGCAGGCCGTGACTGACACGCTGGCGGGGAACATTCACACCATGTTTGCGATCATTCCGGGGGTCTTGCCGCACATTAAGGCGGGAAAGCTGACCCCCCTGGCAGTGACGGCGCTGAAGCGCAGCGACCTGCTGCCCGATGTGCCGAGCGTGAAGGAACTGGGCTACCCTCAGCTCGAGTCGCTGGCGTGGATCGGCATGCTGGCGCCGGCAAAGACGCCCCCTGAGGTCATCGAGCGCCTCTCGCAAGAGGCTCGCAAGGCGCTGGCATCGCCGGATTCGCGCAAGGTGCTGACAAACGCCGGCTTCGACGTCGCCGGCACGACCCCGGCGGAGTTCCGCGCCTGGCAGCAGGCCGAGATCGCCAAGTGGGGCAAGGTGATCCGTGCCACGGGCGCAAAGCCCGACTGAGGTTCGCGTGGGCGCCGAGCACTGCGATAGCCTGGATCAGGTGCGGGAGCGGATCGACGCGCTTGACCGAGCGATCGTTCGCCTGCTGGCGGAGCGCGGGCAATACGTCGCGCAGGCGGCCGTTTTCAAGCGCGACCCAGAGTCGGTGCGTGCCCCACAGAGAGCGTCCGAGGTGATCGCCAGCGCGGTCAAAATCGGCGTGCAGGAAGGCGCGGAGGGCGTTGTTATCGAACGGATCTACCGGGAAATCGTGGCGGCGTTCACGGACGCCGAAATGCGACGCCACTTGAGCAAATGATGCGCCGCAAGAAAGTTGACATGCACGACCGTCGCCAGCTATAATCTTTTGCTCACCGGACGCGGGGTGGAGCAGTCTGGCAGCTCGTCGGGCTCATAACCCGAAGGTCAGAGGTTCAAATCCTCTCCCCGCAACCAACGCCTCCGGGCGTGCAGTAGCGTCTAGCGGCGCACGCTCTTTAAAAATTTGCAGCCGATAAGTGTGGGCGCTTGATCGTAGGGTCAAGGTATCAAGTGCTCACAACAAGTACACGCAAAGCAGTATTGAAGCTCCGTTTACTTTGAGTGAGATGTAGTAATTGCACGGATTGAACTGAAGAGTTTGATCCTGGCTCAGATTGAACGCTGGCGGCATGCCTTACACATGCAAGTCGAACGGCAGCACGGGGGCAACCCTGGTGGCGAGTGGCGAACGGGTGAGTAATACATCGGAACGTGTCCCATCGTGGGGGATAACCAGTCGAAAGACTGGCTAATACCGCATGAGATCGAGAGATGAAAGCGGGGGACCGCAAGGCCTCGCGCGATGGGAGCGGCCGATGCCGGATTAGCTAGTTGGCGGGGTAAAAGCCCACCAAGGCGACGATCCGTAGCTGGTTTGAGAGAACGACCAGCCACACTGGGACTGAGACACGGCCCAGACTCCTACGGGAGGCAGCAGTGGGGAATTTTGGACAATGGGCGCAAGCCTG
>SHXF01000133.1 GCA_009693435.1 Betaproteobacteria bacterium
GTTGCAAAAAACGGAACCTGGTTGAACCAGGAAAGCGTGTTGCCGTTGCCGCCGTGGACGAACACGATCGCCGGTCCTTCGCCGTGGGACTCGTAGTAGATGCTGACATCGCCATTTTGGGCGTAAGGCATGATCGTCAGAGTCCTTCCATTTTTGCGCCGGTGGCCTGTATGGTCCGGCGGTAGATTTCGGTAGTGCGACGAATTGAGGCATCGAACTCCTCGGATGACGCGGGCCAGGGTGTCAGGCCGATGCTCGCCAACCGTCCCGCCACCGAGGGTTCCTTGAAGACCGCGACAATCTCGGCGTTCAGGCGGTTGACTATCGGCCGGGGCAGCCCGGCGGGTCCGCACAAGCCGAACCGGCTGATCATTATCATGTTCGGATAGCCGGACTCGATGAAGGTCGGTAACGACGGGACGAAGCTGTTGCGCGTGTCCCCGGTGGCTGCGAGCATCACGCCGCGTCCGCTGTCGGCATGGCGTTTGGCGGTGGATGCGCCGACGACCATCAGGTCCACCTGCCCGCCTATCAGGTCAGTAACCGCCTGCGCGGTACCCTTGTAGAGCACGTCGAGCAGCTTGATGTTTGCCGCGAGCTTGAAGCCTTCAAAAAACAGGAAGTGCGGGCTGCCGGTGCCGAGCGAACCGAAACTCAGTTTGCCCGGGCTGGCCTTCGCACGGGCGACCAGATCCGCGAGCGACTTCAAACCCGTGCCTGCATTCGCGAGCAGAACCAGGGTGCCCTCGCCGATGCCGGACACCGTCGAGAAATCCCGTATCGGGTCATACGGCAGTTTCGCGCCGTAGGCCGCGAAAATCGAGGTGGCGTCGTCGGTGCACAGCAGCAAGGTGTACCCGTCCGGCGCGGCGCGGGAGACGATCTCGCCGCCGATGATCGTCTGCCCGCCCGGACGGTTATCGATGACCACCGTCTGGCCGAGCGCGCGCGACAGCGGATCGGCGACCGCGCGCGCCGAAATGTCGCTACCTCCTCCCGGAGGAAACGGCACCACGATGCGTATGGAACGCTCCGGATACGACTGGGCGGCAAGCGGGCCGGCTGCGGCAACGAGCAGCGCGGCAAGAAC
The DNA here is from genome assembly GCA_009693435.1 of Betaproteobacteria bacterium. The sequence continues at coordinate 1,091 of SHXF01000133.1, forward strand.
GAACGACAGGGTCTGCATGGATTTCTCCGGCAATACGAGCCATACGGATCGCAGGGAAACGACAGGCAAATTGATCATACGTCAGCAGGGCGGGAAATCCCACGTGTGCGAGTGTCGGTCGCGACCGCTTCCCGTTCCTCGAACAAACTCACCCCCCACGCCGCCGTCATCGCCAGATAATAATTCTGGTGGAGTTTGCTGATGCCGTCGCTCAGCGCGCCGCGCATTGCCAGCCACATGATGATCTCGGCGCCCTCGGTGCCGCCCAGCCGCACCAGATCGGCGTAGGTCATGCGGGTCAGCGCCTGCGGATCACGCTCGATCAAGTCCAGGAATTTCAGGTCCCACTCGGTATTGTTGAAACCGGCCCGCTCGCCCTGCATCTGGTGCGACAGGCCGCCGGTGCCGACCACCACTACCTTGAGATCCGCCGGGAACGACTCGACCGCGCGCCGCACCGCCTGCCCGAGCTTGTAGCAGCGCAACGCCGTGGGCATCGGATACTGGATCACGTTCACCAGGAACGGCACGATCGCACCGGGCCATCCGTTGGCGCGCTCCGGCCAGATCACCGACAGCGGCGAGAAGCAGCCGTGATCGACGGGGATGTCCTGGAACACGGAGATGTCGAATTCGTCATTCACCAGCGATTCCGCGAGATGGCGCGCGAGCGCGGGATGGCCCTTCACCGGCGGCAGCGGGCGCGGGCCCATGCCTTCGTCAGCCACAATGTGTTCGAGCGAAAGACCGATGGCGAAGGTCGGGTAATGGTCGAAGAAAAACGAGGTGCCATGGTCGTTGTAGAAAACGATAAGCACATCGGGCTTCTTCTCCGCCAGCCATTGGACGATCGGCTTGTAGCCGTCGTAGAGCGGCGACCAGTCGGGATCGTTCTGCTTGCCCTTGTCGTGCGAGATGCCGATGGTGGGCGTGTGGGAGGTGCCTATGCCGCCGATGATGGTTGCCATGCTTGGCTCTATGAGCTACCCGTTAGTGACGACAAACTGTTTCCGTTCGTCCTGAGCTTGTCGATGGACCGCCGGGCTTCGACAAGCTCAGCCTGAACGGTATCGAGGAGTACCCGGCTTCGATGAAACATGCTTGGCTAGGCCGCTCTGGATTGCGCCTGAAGATGCGCCGCCACGGCACCTTCCACCGCGGTGCCCTTGAAGAAGTCGGGATTGACGCGCGTCTGGAAAGTCATCGGGTTGGTGTACACGAAATCCCTGAAGTCCTCTTCGGCCATCAGGCCGTGTTCCACCTGCTCGTAGGCCTCCGCAAGTACACCGCCGAAATCCTTCACGTCCCAGTGGCCGAGGTCCGAGGAGAACATCGCCTTCAGCTTCGCGCCCATCTTGTTCGCCCTCGTGTTGAACGCGGTGTAGTTCAGCGAATCGTCCGCCTCGCAACCGAAATAGAACGAATCGACGAACGAGTCGCGCACGTCCTCGCGGCTTTTCAAATCCACCGTGGTCCAGTCGTTGGCGATGGGCGGCACCTCCCCCGAAGGCGTGCGCGCATTCCTGATCTCCTTCTGCAGATCGGGGAGCATGCGTTCGAAATTGATGAATTCGTCTCCGTAGCGCCGCGCCATCTCCTCCATCAAGGACAGGTCCACCTTGGCCGGATCGTGATACTCCATCATGGTGTCCATGTTGCGCTTCTCCCAGTATTCCACCAGGTCGTTGTACAGCGCCACGCCCCACCAAACGCCGCCTTCGAGAAAACCGAAATTCAGCCCGCTGAACTTCTGCGTCGTACCCGACATGAACAGCCCGCGCGCCGCCGCGTGGCCGTAGGTCATCCAGAAACCCAGCCGGTTGTACACGTAATTGCTGGAATGGTGGGTGCCGACGAAGGGCATGCTGTGGCCCGCCGGAACGACCTTGAGTTCCAGACACTTTGCCCAGAACGGGTCGTAATCGTAGGGACTGTCGATGGTGAGGGATGAGTATTCGTCGACCTTCCCGATGAGACCGGGCGCCTGCTCGGCAACCAGCTTCGGTGTGCGCCGCACTTCGTTCGCCGTCATCAACGCCCGCAGGCCGAGTTGCTTCACGCAGTACTCGACTTCGGCGATCGCCTCGGCCGGTGTGTTCATCGGAATCACCGCGGCCGGAGTCATCCTGTGTTTCACCTCGCGGAACACCTCGGCGTACATCATGTTGAGCGCGCGGCACGCCGCCTGGCGCAATTCGTCGTCCTCTATGGTCTGACAGCGGAATCCCAGGGTCGGATAAAGGGTAGAGAAATCCACGCCTGCCTCCTCCAGGCGACGCGCGTACAGGCGCGGCAGCATGTAGGTCGCCTGGTCTATGGTGTGCGTACCGGTGAAAATCGGCCAGGGCACGCGCTTGGGCGCGCCCGGCCCGCGGTTGAATCCGCCAACCCGGGTAAAGAGGCGCTCCACCATGTCCTGCCCGGCGACTTTCTTCAGGAAATCGGCGAGCACCAGGGGCGCTTCGAGTATGTGCCCGTCGGCGTCTATCACCGGATGATCGAGTCGCGCGCGCAGCTTCGAAGATCGGGTATTGCGGATGGTGTAGTCAGCCACGTTCGTTTCCTTGGAACACTGCAGCGGTTGGGATCACGGGTGAATTCATCTTGCGCGGCAAAAGCATAGCACCCGGGTGCGCGGAATTGAATCTGAAGCTACGGTCCGCTGTCCTGCTGCGCGGTTTTCATCTGCTAAGATAAAACTTAGCGCATTGCGGAATCTCTTCAGCATAGAGGGTCGCACACAATGAAATCGAACCACGCAGCCGAGAATACGAAGACGAAGACGATGGCGATGGCGATGATGAAACGGCGCAATCTTCTCCTGGCGATCGCATCGCTCGCGCTGGTCGCCAAGGTGGGCGGCGCCAGCGCGCAGGCCGCCTGGCCCGGCGCCCCGGTGCGCATCGTGGTCCCGTTCGGCCCGGGCGGCACGCTGGATACGCTTGCCCGGTTGACCGCGGAACGCCTCCAGGTCGCACTGGGGCAGCCCGTGATCGTGGAAAACCGCGCCGGTGCCGCCACCCGCATCGGCCACGAGTTCGTCGCGCGCCGCCCGCCGGACGGCTACACCCTGGTGCTCTCGTCCTCGTCCATCGTCATCCTTGCGACGCTGGCCAAGTCGCTGCCGTTCGACCTGGTGCGCGATTTCGAACCGGTGGGCATGATCGCCGGCGGACCTTTCGTGCTCGCAGTGAATGCCGGCTTTGCGGCGAAGACGGCAAACGAATTCGTCGCGATGGCGCGGGCCAAACCGGGATCGATTACCTACGGCACATCGGGTGTAGCCGCGTTCGACCACCTCGCCGGCGCCCTCCTCACCACCATGACGGGCATAGACATCGTGAACGTTCCCTACAAGGGCATGGGTGAGGTGGTGCAAGGCGTGCTCGGCGGCCAGGTCACGGCGACATTCGGTTCGATCACGCCGCTGCTACCGCACATCCGCTCCGGAAAGCTGCGCGCGCTGGGACTGGTCAGCAGCACCCGCACCAGCCTCCTGCCCGGCGTCCTGCCGCTGTCGGAAGCGTTGCCGCTGCCGGGCTACCAGCTCGACTCCTGGATGGGAATCCTCGCGCCAGCCGGCACGCCGCGCCCCATCATCGAGCGTCTCAACGCGGAACTGAACCGCGCCATGAGCGACCCACAGTTCGTCGCGGAAAAGCTGCTGCCACTGGGAATAGAACCCAATACGGGCACGCCCGAGCGCATGCTGGAAGTCATCAAGTCCGACCTGGTGAAGTTGAAGAAGCTTGCATCGGACGCGAAAATATCGACTGAATAAGGTGGCGGCAACGATCGAGCCACCCCCGTGATCGGCGGCTGGCGAGGGCACGCAACATCGCTCAGTCGGTTCGCACTCCCGCGTCCTTCACGACCTTGCCCCAGGTCTGGTACTCGTCGCGGATGAGCCGTTGGAAGGCATCGGGAGAAGGAAGGATAATCAGCGAAAGCCCGGCGGCATCGAACTGATCGCGCATCTGCTGCGACGCGCCGGCCTTGACCAGGGCGGCGTGCAGCTTGTCCACGATAGTTCGGGGCGTGGCGGCCGGCGCGAGAAGTCCGATCCAGTTCTCTGCGACCAGCGCGGGAAAGCCCTGCTCCAACGCAGTTGGAACATCCGGCAGAATCTCGGCGCGGCGGCGGCTCGTAACAGCGACTGCGCGCAGCTTGCCTTCCTTGAACAGCCGCACCATCGATCCGAGGTCGCCCGCCAGCCCTTCCACGTGCCCGCCCAGCACGTCGTTCGCGGCCAGCGTTGCACCCTTGTAGGGGACATGGAGGATCCGCGAACCCTGGGCAGCGTTTCTGAGAATCTCTATCACGAGGTGCGGCATGCCGCCGTTCCCGGATGAAGCGATGGATACGCTCTTCGACTTCGCGTGCTCGATCAGTTCGCGAAGATTGCGGGCCGGCACCGAAGGATGCACGCCAATCGCTTCGGGTGTGCCTGCGAGCGTCGTCACGCCGATGAAGTCGTGCAGCGCGTCGTAGGGCATCTTTGTCGTGGTGTGAGGATTGATCACCAGCGGTCCCGCATTCGAGACGAGCAGCGTGTGCCCGTCCGGCGACGACTTGGCGACGTAATCTGCTCCGAGGGTGGCATTGGCCCCCGGCTTGTTCACCACCACGACCGATACACCGAGAAACTCTGCGAGCTTCGGCGCGACGACCCGAGCGACTATGTCGTTCGAACCGCCGGGAGGGAATCCGACCACCAGGCTGACGGGCCGGTTTTGCAGGTCTTGGGCAGCCGCATTCAGGGAGCCGAGTGACGCGCACGCCAGTACCCATGCAAGTTGCAAAGCGAGGGCACGCAAAGAATTCCATCCGGTTGTCATTTCATCTCCACTTGTTGTGCCCTTCAGGCCCCGGTCCGGGTTGATCCGGTCCAGGAGGCACGCTCACTCTTGAAGCTGGCGGCAACATGTTCACCGGCCACAACCGGCTCGTAGCGGGCCTCACCCGCATCGGGCAGCTCGCGGGAATCGATGACGGCGCGGAAATCGGGGTGGTGGAACTGCGGGATCGAATAACGCTCGCGGCCCGAGCCGTTCACCACCCGGTGCACAGCCGAGCGGAAGCGTCCGTTGGTCCAGCGTGTCATGAGCTGCCCGATGTTGACGATGAGCGCACCCTCCAGCGGTGGAGCGTCAATCCACGACCCGTCTGCGGATTGCACGTGCAGTCCTCCGTTACCATCATTCAGCAGCAGCGTAATGATGCCCTTGTCCGTATGCGCGCTCGCGCCTATTCCTGTGGGCTGCCCCGCGGGTGGCTGTGGCGGATAGTGGAAGTAGCGCATGTTCGTATAGGGTTTGACGCAGCGGCTGACGAAGAAATTCTCGTCCGCGCCCAGCGAGAGCGCCATCGCGCGCAGCACGACGCGGCCGGCTTCCAGCATGGAAAAATAAAGGCATTCAGTCCGCACCCGAAAGCCGGGCAGGTCGGGCCAGGTGTTCGTCGAATGAAAAGGCAGTCCCGCGACGATATCCGCGTCGTCCGGGGGAAGCGGGAAACCCATGTCGAAGGATTCCTTCACGTCCGGTTCCAGACCCTCGCGCCGGGTGTCGAACATCGGTTGATAGCCGCGATTCTGATTGCGCTGGCGCGGCCGGCAGGCAAGGCGCGCATCCAGCGGCTGGCTGAAAAACTCCTCCGCCGCCCGGAACCCGGCGGTGATGGCTTCTTCCGGCACGCCATGGCGGGTCAGGTAGAAAAAGCCGTAAAGGGCGCTCGCCTCCGCGATCTGTCCCGCAATGCGCTCCCGTTCTGCGCGGGCGCCGAAGCGAAAGCCGTGGAGGTCGATGGCAGGCAGGGTCAGCGTGGACATCGTGCCGCTCAATGTCACGGGGACGCCTGTCCTGAGCTGTCTGAAACACGATTCGAGCATCGCATGGCATGGATTCCGAAAGGGATACTGGATTGACCACGGGATTAGCCGGGCCGCCAAGTATAGAACGCTGCCGGAGGCGTGTGCCGACGTCAGTGGTGATCCGTCGATGGCAACCCTCGAACACCGTCAGTGCGGCGGCACCCGACACATCCGAATGCATGGGTAATTCTGTGCACCTGGTGCACCATTGCGCGAAATGCATTGCCCTGGCGCTGCTACTGCTCTTAAATGCCGGGTGTCCCGGCCGTCGCATGAAGGCGGTCGGCGCGACCTTATCCCTGGAGCACGAGTAATGCCAATTGAAAAGCGCTCAATGCGCATCGGCGACATTGAAATCGACCTCCTGGAAACAGGCGCCGGACGGCCGCTGCTGTTCCTGCACGGCGGCGAAGGACCCGACGTCGTTTCGGCCGACTATCTCGGCAAGCTGGGAGCGCATTTCCGCGTGATTGCCCCCTGGCATCCAGGCTTCGGCGCCCATCCGCGACCGCCGGCATTTCGCGACGTGGCGGACCTCGCTTATTTCTACCTGGAATTCGCGGAAACCCTGGCGCTGCGGGACACGGTGCTTGCCGGGGCCTCGTTCGGCGGCTGGATCGCCGCCGAAATGGCGCTGAGGGGGAGCGCCCATTTTTCGCGCCTCGCGCTGGTCGACCCATTCGGCGTCAAGGCCGGGGACAGGGAATCGCGGGACATCGCCGACTTCTGGTCGATGACCCCCGCAGACTGGAACGATCTCGCTTTCGTAAACGCTACCATCGTTCGCGACGATCCGGCCATGCTCACCGACGATCAGCTGATAGGGCTGCTGCGAAGCCGGGAGTCGATGGCGTATTACGGCTGGCGACCCTTCATGCACAATCCGCAATTGCTGCGCTGGCTGCACCTCATTCGCATCCCGACATTGATTGTCCGCGGCGAACAGGATCGCGTCGTCGCGGCGGATTGCCATCGCCTCTATGCCGATCGCATCCCCGGGGCGCAGCTGCAGATCATCCCCGGCGCCGGCCACTTCCCGCACCTCGAGCAGCCGGACGCTTTCGTGGCTGCAGTAACGGGGTTCGCTAACCGCTCTGACCCGGCTCGTGCCGCGGCCGCCTGAACAGCACTCAAACGATGACAAGGACCATCCCATGAAGATGTGGCATTTCTCGGAGAACCCCTACCCGCCGGCATGGCGCGCGGATCCCAAGACCGTACGGGTGACGCTGCCGAACCGGCATTTCGATCCCAAGGTCGGATCGCAACTCATCAACCGCTATCTCGATGAGTGGATTTACTGCGATGAGATCGGCTTCGACATCATGGTGAACGAGCACCACAGCACCTCGACCTGCCTCAGCTCCTCCTGCATGCCACCGCTCGCCATACTGTCCCGGCAGACGAAGAAGGCGCGCCTGCTGGTGCTGGGCGTGCCGATCGGCATCCGCAGCGACCCGTTGCTGGTGGCGGAGGAACTTTCCTACATCGACGTGGTGTCGGGAGGCCGCCTGGAGATGGGGCTGGTAAAGGGCGTGGCGGTCGAACTCACGGCGGCCAGCGTCAATCCGTCCACGCTCACGGCGCGCTTCTGGGAGGCGCACGACCTCATCATGAAGGCGATGACCACGCATGACGGCCCGTTCAATTTCCAGGGGGAATTCTTTCAACATCGCCACGTCAACATCTGGCCGCGCCCCTATCAGGAGCCGCATCCGCCGGTATGGATGACCAGCTTCGGCCCTCAGAGCACCACGGCCATTGCCGACCACGGCTACAACATTTGTGCGGGCCTGGTTGCGCTCGGCTCAAAGCACATATTCAACGCCTACCGGGCCCGCATCGCGGAACTCGGGCGTCCGGCGCCCACGCCCGAAAAATTCGGCTACCTGGTACTGATCGGCGTCGGCAGGACGGAAGCAGAGGGGCACGCGCGCGTGCGCAAGGTGAAGCAATTCTTCGAATCATCGGAGATCGTGCCGGAGCCGTTTCCCAATCCGGCCGGCTACGCGCCACCCGAGGCACACCTCAAGACCATACGCGCAGGCGGCGGCAAGGCGATGCGCCGCACCAGCCGCGACGGCACCACCATCAACTTTGCCACTGCATCGGTGCCGGAACTGATCCACGCCGGCGCCTGCTTTGCAGGCACGCCTGACCAGGTGGTCGGCCAGATCGAGGCGCTCTACGACTACCTCGGTGGATTCGGGCACATCCTCGGCATGACGCACGGAGGCGACCTGTCGCACGAAGACACCCTGGACAGCATGAAACTCTTCGCCGACGAGGTCATGCCGCGCCTGCAGCATCTGCGCATTGGGCAGACCGCGGAGACAGACGCGCACGACGCCGTTCGGGCAAGCGCGCAATCGGCGTGATTTGAATCGCGCCGCAGCCGGTCTGCGCTGCCGCGATTTCGAAGCGCGTCCCCCGACACCGGAACGCGCGCCCTCAGTCCTCGGCCAGCAAACCGAGCAGCATTTCGTTGAATGCTCCCGCCCGCTCGTACTGAACCCAGTGTCCGGCGTCGGGAATGAAGGCAAGTCCGCGAAAGTCGGGTGAAGTGAACACGGTGCGCAGTTGCGCATGGCGGGAACGGTACAACACGTCTTCTTGTCCCCAGATGCCGTGCACGGGACAACGCACCTGCTTGAGCGCTTTCGCCAGCGCATCGGTGAACGCCAGTTTGCGGCCCCTATGGCGGTCGCGGGCGGTGTTGTTCATCTGCAGCGACAAGGAGAACGCATCGACGGAAACATCGTGGTGCAGCATCAGCGCGCGCAGATTGCGGCGATGCGCCGCGTCGCGCTCGGCGGGATCGGTGAGCTTGCGCCAGGATACCAGCGCCACCGCCGATTCCGAGGACAGGCCCATGCCGGGCGCGCCGACCAGGATCAGCCGGCGAATGCGCTCCGGAAATTCCGCCGCAATGAAACCCGCCACCATCCCGCCGAACGAGAAGCCGACCATGTCACAGGGTTCGCTGCCGAATGCGTGGCGCGCGCTGCGCTCGACGATCGCGGTCAGGGCATCCGCGTCAGTTTCCCCGGAGGGCAGGGCCGACTCGCCGAACCCGGGCAGGTCCGGCACCCAGACCGAGCGCGTAGCAGCCAGCGCGTCGATGTTCCTCACCCAGTGCGTCCAGCTGCCGCCTCCGCCGTGCAGTAGCACCAGCGGCCGCCCGCTGCCCCAGTGGCGCCACACCATGTTGCCATCGGCGAAGGGAATTTCCACGCGCGTGGCGGTGGCATCCAGGCGTGCAAGCAAGTCAAAGCCGGCCCGCGCCTGCCACTGCGGATCTGTAATGGAAATTTCTGTCACGCTGCGTGCCTCATGCTTGCGCGCAGCGATCGATGCGCGCGAATGGATGATCAGAACCGGCGCCGCCGGCCGCGCTATCTGGCGCCGGGGACGTTGCGCGTCTTGAGGAAGGTTTCCAGCGTTTCACCGCGCATGTGCGCGACCATTTCGGGATTGGAGACACCGCTCACGCGACCCAGCTTTTCGAGCGTGAAAAAACTCGCGCCATAGCGAATCATGGCCGCCCAGTCGAGATTGCGCACCAAGGTTTTTTCTTCTTCAGTGAGGCCGGCTTTTGCAAGCGCCGCTTCTGCATCGGCCTTGAACAGCGCGCGATTCTCCGGATAGATCAGCCCACGCAGGAAACGGTTGAGGCGCAGTCCCTTGGCGCTGCGCTCGAGATCGAACAGGTAAGTGCCGGTGAG